>CAJJVE010000243.1:0-2789 GCA_905196265.1 uncultured Collinsella sp.
AAGGTCGTCACCGAACACCGCGCTACGCACCGAGAGCAGTGCCACGAGCAGCGGACCCCACAGCGGTACGAGCACCATCACGGCAAGCATGTGCCCTCGAACCGGCAGCAGGCCCAGCTTCATAAGCGTCCACAGCACCAGACACACCAGCGCATGAATTAATAACAGTACGGCAGCAACGACGAGTGAGATCAAGCGGCCTCCCCCTCACCGTTGCCAGCGGGCGCGATGCGCTGCAGCAGGGCCACTACATCCTCGCTGCCGACGGGTTCCACCGTAATGTGCTTGGCGGCCATACGTTTACAAATAACGGGCAGGTCGGCCTCGGTCGCCTGACGCATGAGCAGGTAAAGTGTGTCTCCATCGACCAGGCCCGCAGCGTCACTCTCGCGAATCGCCGACCCAATGGCACCGACCAGCTCGCCAACAGGCTCCATGCCCGGCACCACGCGCAGGAGCAAGAAGCTCCCCATCTTATTGTCCGCAAGCGCCTGCTCGGCGGCGAGTTCCTGGCCAAAGGCATCGTGGTTGAGCACGCACGTGCCGGCAACGCAGCGCTTATCCTGCGCCACGGCCTCGTAATCGAAGGCGCGTCCCAGCGCGCTTTCTACCAGGCCGCACAGGATGCGGAACAGGTTTTGGTAGTACAGGGTCATTTGGCTTTCAGCCACGTGACGCACAAAGATCAACACGGCGGGGGCTCCATCGTGCTCGATCGCATAGCCAAACATCGGAAGCCCCGGCGTCAGTGCGCGGTTCACCCACAAACCAGAGATCGAACCTTGGAGCACGGGCGCAAGGTCGTCGAGCGAGAGCGAGCGCGGCACATTGTTGGAAATCGCCGGGCTCGCCGCTACCAGGCACGCAAATGCCCCGCCCGAAACATGGTAGACCGTCACCGAATCGTTCTCGAGAATCTCACCCAGCAGCTCGCAGCACTTGCGGTATATATCACGCGGGTTGAGTACGTCGAGTTCCTGCGTCACGGCAAAGATCTTGCCAAAGCTGTCGTGGCGACCCACAATCTGTCGCTTATAGGCACGCTTGTCCTCAATCGCGTCGTGATAGAGCCGCGTTAGGAACGTGTTGCGGTTTCGCACAAGCTCGTTCTCGTCACGCTCCGCCTTAACGGCCTCGCTGTTGCGCAGCTGTACATAGCCGCACACGGCGCCAACCACAAAGTACGCGATAAACGGCAGCCAGTTGGAAGGCTCATAGAATAGGCCCTGAAAGGTATAGCCGTACTGGGTAAAGTAGCTCACAGCCAGACCAATCGACGCCAGCAGCGCGGCGACCAGGCCAAAGTCGAGCCCGTAGAGCGTGCCAATCAGGACCACATAGAGCAGACGATAGTCGAGCACGTTGAGCTGGGCCGACTGGGAGAACAGATGCTCCAGCACCTCGAACAGGACCCATGCGAAGCCCGTCTCTAAGCATTTAATGGGCAGCGCGCGCAGTTGAATGCGATCGATGGCCGCGCGAAGGGGATTGGCCTTTTTAGTACGGGTGTTAACCCAGCGGGCGTGAATGGTCGAAAGGTCACACAGAAGGTCGTAACGCTGAAACCAGCCATAGCGTTTGCGAGCGACATCGCCTGCGGGCAACGCATAGCCGGTCGACTCGCCATAGGCAACGGACAGCCCGGGGAACAGACCCTGGAGCGCGCCGCCCAAGTCGCCCGCTGTGCGGTGGAAAGCATCTGCAACATCGAGCGCCTCAAAGGTCGCATCCCAACTGTCAAAGACGCGATGCACCAGAACCGCTAACTCCTCCGCGCACAACAGGGGAAACGGCGCGTCCACGGCACCTTGGAGCACGACCGACCCGGTCGAGCACGCCTCGAACAGCGGAACCAAGAAGGGGTCGTCGAGCGCCGCGGAGGCGGTATAGAGATAGGGCGTGCACAGGATCTTGGCCTGGATGTCGTCTTGCGAGGCATAGTAGCGACAGAGGTCATTGGCCGCGCGGGCGATAATGCCCTTGCCGGTTTGGGCGGCAGCATCTGTGGCATCAAGCGAATCGGCATTGCTCGCTGCGCCACCAGCACCCTCCGCGCCCGCAGGACCCGCCACATACAGCAGCTGCACACGGCGGCCCATGCAAGCACGAAACACCGAGCGCAGCAGCTCAATGTCGCCAAAAGTCTCGGTATGCGGAGTGAGATACGTAGAGAGGTAGACCACGCGATCGAACTCATAGGCCTGATCCAGGTGGCGCAGCAACTCTTTCCACGAGCCGTGGGGCGATGACTCGCGCTGCGCATCATCTGCAGCTACAACCTGAACATGATCGTCGGGGAACGCCTTGGCACAAAAGTCGTCGTCAACATACGCGGTATTGCCAACAACCAGCACCTCCATGACGCGTCCCTTCCCTTAAATTCCACTTTTGCCATAGTCAAACATGCGTATTGTACGTTGTCAACGCAAGCCGAGGCGCCTTTAAGGCTGTGTTAAGCACTTTTTTAGGGGATAGGATGAGGGTGCACTGTTGTTACTGAAGATGAGTCACCAATCATGCAACACGAGCCCATCAACCTCATGACACGTCTAGGACGTAAGAGCAATTGACATTTGAAAACAAATAGGCTGCAAGTCATCCCCATGTCTTGCAGGCCGTGTTTAAACAATAGCACGGTTGAGTGCTTTTAAAGCAAAGACCCGGTTTAATAGCCGGGTCTTCAAAAACTCTCTGGTGCTCCATGGCGGATTCGAACCGTCGACCTTGGGATTAGAAGTCCCCTGCTCTATCCAACTGAGCTAATGGAGCATAGGGTCGCGCGACCAAGC
>CAJJVE010000244.1:0-2760 GCA_905196265.1 uncultured Collinsella sp.
CGACCCCACCATGATCATGGCCGACGAGCCCACCGGTGCCCTCGATTCCAAGAGCGCTCGCCTGCTGCTCGAGAGCCTAGAGGCCCTTAACCGCCGCCTACGCGCCACCGTGCTCATGGTCACGCACGACAGCTTTGCCGCCAGTTACACGAGCCGTGTGCTGTTTATTCGCGACGGCAAGATCTTCACCGAGCTGCGCCGCGGCGACACCGACCGCCGAGAGTTCTTCGACCGCATTATGGAGGTCGTTGCCATGATGGGCGGTGAGGGCTCCGATGCTCTGTAAACTCGCTTGGGGTAACGTCCGCCGCGCCGGCCGCGACTACCTCGTCTACCTTTTGACGCTCACCCTGGGTGTCACGGTCTTCTATGCCTTTAACACCATCTCGATGCAGGTCGACATCGCCGGAATCGATGAAAAGGGCTTGGCGCAGGTAATGGGCAGCATGCTCGGCAACCTGACGTACTTTTTGGCCGGTGTCATGGCCTTTTTGATGGTGTATGCCAATAACTTCATCATGAAACGCCGCAAGAAGGAGTTTGGCCTGTACCAGGTGCTCGGCATGGGGCGCGGGCGCGTTGCCACGATCATGGCGCTCGAGACGGTGATCGTCTCGGTCGTGGCCTTTGTCGCCGGCATTGTGCTGGGCGTGGGACTCTCCCAGCTCATGACGTTCTTTACGGCCTCGCTCTTTAAGACACAGATCGCCAATTTCCACTTCTTTTTCTCGGTGCATGCGTTCAACCTGACCCTTGTCTGCATGCTCGTAATGTTTGTGCTCACGTTACTGCTGAACCTGCGCGCCGTTCGTCGTACCAAACTCATCGAGCTTATGGGTGCCGAGCGTCGCAACGAGAGCATCAAGACGCGCAACCCCTGGATCGCGATTGCCATCTTTGCCGTGGGCGTGGTGCTTGTGGGCGTGGCCTATTACCGTCTGCTACGTGATGGGTTCCCGCTAACCGCGACGGACAGCAAGCTGCAAGAGGCCATGAGTCAGTTTGGCATTACGACCGCTATGGTTACCGTGGGCACCTTTGCGCTGTACTGGGGACTCTCGGGCATGCTTATCAAGCTGCTGCAGAGCCTGCGCAGCGTGTATTGGCGCGGCCTCAACATGTTTACCGTGCGCCAGCTTGCGGCCAAGGTCAACACGGTGTGCTTTTCGATGGGCGTCATCGCGATGCTCCTGTTTTTGGCTATCACCTCGGTGACGTGCGGTATGTCGATTGCCAACGTGATGAACGAAAACCTGGAGCGCTATAATCCGGCCGACATGTCGCAGACGTATGTCTATTACACGCCCGATACGCTCGACTACTACAAAGAGTATGTCAATCCGTCTGAGGCCGATCGCATGGTGCTGGCCGATAGTACGGTCGATTTGTACTCCGCATGGCACGGCGATCGTATCGATCACGATAACGTTGCAGACGGTATTAAGGGCAAGTCGGCGGACAACAACGACGAGACCGGCAAGAAGGTCAATATCGCCGATGTTGCCGGTGAGCATGTGCAGATCGATTCGTATCTGAGTTACCCGTTTGGCGGTTCGGATCCTTCGGTGACCCCAAGTGAGATGTGCAAGATCATGGGCGAAAAGCTTCCCAAGGCGTTCGGGGGTAGCAATGCCGATGCGATGGGTCTGTTTGTGACGCCGGCGAGCCAGTACAACAAACTGCGTCAGATGATGGGCGAGGAGCCGGTGCACATCGGTCACGACCAGTATCTGCTCACGTGTGATATGGGCGGCGAGCTGGTCGACATGTACACCAAGTATATGGCTGGCGGCCATGCCCTTACCTTGGGTGGGCATACGCTCAAGCCCGCAACCGATAAGTCGGACGAAGATACGGCGGCCATCGCTAACTCGGCGATGGGTAGTAATCCGGGCACCGTCGTCGTTGCCGACGAGCTGTTGTCCCAACTTAATCTGCAGCCGTATTCCAGTAGCCTGCTCGTTAACTACAAACAGGGGATGGATACAACCGAGGCAGACGAGAGCATTAAATACACTCTGCTCGACAATCTGCTCGTTGACGGCAAGGAGTCGGGGTCGTGGGGAACCTTCATCACACGCTCCGAGATTTACACGCAGGCAGCGCAAATGAACGGTCTTATTAGCTACCTAGCCATCTACATCGGCTTTGTATTGGTCGTTGCATGCGCGGCGATTCTGTCGATCCAGCAACTCTCCAACGTGGCCGACGGCAGCCGCAGCTATCGTGTGCTGGCACAGATCGGCTGCGACGACCGCCAGATTCGCCATTCGGTGATGGCGCAGCAAGCGGTATTCTTCCTGTTCCCGCTGGCAGTGGGCCTGGCGCACTCCTTTGTGGCACTTAAGGTGATCATCGAGCTGGTGAGCATTTTCGGAAATATGAGCATCGGCGGCACCGTGGGCCTCACCTGTGCAATCTTCCTGGCAGCATACGGTGGCTACTTCCTGGTGACCTACCTTATGAGCACCGGCATGGTGCGAGCCGCCATCGCCACCCGCTACAGCGAGTAACAAGCGGGCAAAACCGTCGCAAAATTAGAGGCGTATGACCGCCGCGAAGGGACCAGGGGCCCTTTCGCGGCGGTTTTTGCCTTCCTGGTGCGTCTCAGATACAAGTGAGTAGACTTTTTTGAACCTGCCGAGCACATCGCGACAAATAATCGATAAAACCGCAGGTCAGAACTGTGGCGTTTTGGGGCGTGCTTGGCCTCCTGCAAAAAGCCTACTCACTTGGTTTTTCTGCTAGAAGACCGCCACG
>CAJJVE010000245.1:0-2745 GCA_905196265.1 uncultured Collinsella sp.
CGCCGCGCTGGGAAGGGCCGCGTAACGGTCCAAGAAATCGTCCGCAGTCCCCGCCTCAAACTGGGTCGCAGTTTCCGGTTGAGCCCTGTCTGGGAAACCGCATCCCGTTCTGAGCCGATATTCCGGGTCGCACTTTCCGGAGCCAAGCCGCGGCGCCCATAAAAAATGGGTGCAGATCGAAGTCCGCACCCGTAAATGTCGATGCCCGAAGGCTTATTTGCGCATCAAGCCGCCGCGCTCGTCGATGGCGTCCCAGAAGGCGCTGGCAAAGCGAGGATCGCTTGCGGCCATGAGAGCGTTGGTGGCCATCCAGCCAGACGGGGTGCCGGTGTCGTAGCCCGAGAGCGGGTCGATGACGACAGCGTACATGGCCTCGCGATCGAGCGAGCGGGCCATGGCGTCGGTGAGCTGGATCTCGCCGCCCTTGCCGGCCTGCTGATCGGCGAGCAGGTCCATGACCAGCGGGCTCAGCAGGTAGCGACCGACGATGTACAGGTTGGACGGAGCCGCCTCGGGGGCAGGCTTCTCGACCAGACCGCCGATGCGCCAAACGGCACCGGGCTCGTCGTCGGCAGCATTCTCGAAGCCCTCGAGCGAGCCAACGCGATCGCCGGCGATGACGCCATAGCGGCTGACTTCCTCGGGAGCGCATGCGGCAACGGCGATAACCGAAGCGCCACCGTGCTCCTTGGAGACAGCAAGCATCTTGTCGCAGATGTCACGGTTGGGCACAACGTAGTCGCCCAGAAGAACCAGGAAGTTCTCCCCTGCCACGGCGTCGGCAGCAGAGCGAATGGCGTGACCGAGGCCCTTGGGCTCGTACTGATAACGGAAATCGACCGGCATGCCGCCCGCATGGGCGACGGCGTCGGCGTAAGCATCCTTACCGCGCTCGCGCAGCAGATTCTCGAGCGAACGATCGGGCTGGAAGTAGCTCAGCAGCTCGGGCTTACCGGGAGAGGTAACGATGATGGCGTCATCGACCTCCTCGGGGTCGAGCGCCTCCTCAACGACATACTGGATAACCGGCTTGTCGAGCACCGGCAGCATCTCTTTGGGCGTGCACTTAGTGCCAGGCAGAAAACGCGTGCCAAGACCGGCGGCGGGGATGATTGCCTTCATGTTATTCAAGGATCCTTTCGCAGGCGCAGAATGCGCCCTGTGCGTGCGGCACGGCGGCCGCAGACCAAATTGCGATACCGAAGTATCTTACCGCCGGAGACATACGTCGCCGTAAGGCAAACGCAATTCTTCAGCAGGTCAACGCAAATTATTGCGCGAATGGTGCAATTTTATCGCCCAACGGTAGCGATTCCAAAGCGCCGCAAACGACAGCAATTTGCATACCGAGCCAGCAAAATAGAGGGGCCAAAACAAAAAAAGACGGGGCTCGCAATGCGAACCCCGTCTGCAAAGAAATCTGGCGAGAGAGCCTGATTACTTGAGGGTGACAGCAGCGCCAGCAGCCTCGAGCTTCTCCTTGGCAGCCTCGGCGTCCTCCTTCTTGGCACCCTCGAGAACAGCCTTGGGAGCGCCCTCGACGACCTCCTTGGCCTCCTTCAGGCCAAGGTTGGTGAGCTCACGGACGGCCTTGATGACCTGGATCTTGTTGTCGCCGAAGCCCTCGAGCACGACGTCAAACTCGGTCTTCTCCTCGGCCTCAGCAGCGCCAGCAGCGGGAGCGGCGACAACAGCGGCAGGAGCAGCGGCGGAAACGCCGAAGGTGTCCTCGATAGCCTTGACGAGCTCGGAAGCCTCGAGAAGGGTCATTTCCTTAAGAGCATCGATGATCTCATCGGTGGTAAGCTTAGCCATTTCTAAGTCCTTTCGGTTTCCGTGCGAATGCACGGAGATCAGTTAAAACACGGCGCGAATGCGCCAGGGGTGCGGCGTTGCCGCCGCGGGTGAAAACAGCAACTAGGCTGCCTTCTGCTCGGAGACCTGCTGGATCGAACGAGCGAGACCAGAGGAAACGCCGTTGACGCAGACAGCGATGTCGCGAGCGAAACCGGAGATGAGACCGGCGATCTGGCCGAGAAGCTGATCCTTGGTGGGCAGCTCGGCGATAGCCTTAACATCATCAGCGGAAACGGCCTTGCCGTCGGAGATACCGCCCTTGATCTCAAGGACGCCCTTGGACTGAGCGGAGAAGTCCTTAAGGGCCTTAGCGGCCTCGACCGGCTCGGACTCGTAGAACACATAAGCGACGGGGCCGGCGAGGATCTCGTCGAGCTCGGGCTGCTCCTGGTTCTTGAGAGCGATCTTGACCAGGTTGTTCTTGTAGACCTTCATCTCGGCGCCGCACTCGCGAAGCTGATGACGCAGCTCCTGAGCCTGCTTAACCGTCAGACCGTTGTAGTTGACGACGAACAGACCGGCGTTCTCGGCGATACGGGACTCGATCTCTGCAACCTTGTCGATTTTGTACTGCTGGGGCATGAATTACACCTCCTCGAATTCTTTCCGGGCACGGTCCGCCACAAGGACGTGACGGGGGCATGTCCAAAAAGAAAGCCCCCGCGCTGCATGAGCGACGGGGGCGAGAAGACATATCTACTCGACCACCTCGGCTGGCGGGATATCCCATTAAGCTCGCGGGCAATGCCCGTTTGCACCGGCTGTCTCTGGCAGCGGATTCGTGCGTGAATCGAGAGTATTATGGCGGGGACCCCGGCGTCGGTCAACGGAAAACCGGGCTGTACACAATTCCACCATCCGGCACGCGCCGCCGAAGGCCGGGCGCAA
>CAJJVE010000246.1:0-2725 GCA_905196265.1 uncultured Collinsella sp.
TGCCTACAGCGAGATGGTGAGCGTTGCGGGCCTTGCCTATGCCAGCAACAAGACGTGGCGCCTGGTGTTGCCGGCCGACGAGGAGCAGCAGATCTGCGTGCAGCTCTTTGGTTCCAATCCCGATCAGTTTGCGGGTGCCGTCGCCGCCGTCGAGGAACGCGTGGGCGATCGCCTGTCATTGATTGATATCAACATGGCCTGTCCGGCTCGCAAGATCGTTACCAAGGGCGAGGGCTCGGCGCTTATGCGCACGCCCGACCTGGCCGAGAAGATTGTCGAGGCAGCGGTGGACGCGGCGCATGTTCCCGTGACCGTGAAGATCCGCAAGGGTTTTTATGCCGAAGATCGCAACGCCGCAACGTTTGCCCAGATGCTCGAAGGGGCTGGCGCCTCTGCAGTTGCCGTGCACGGTCGTTGTGCCACGCAGCTCTATACGGGCCAGGCCGATTGGTCTGTCGTCGATGAGGTTGCCGACGCTGTCGAGATTCCCGTGATCGGTTCGGGCGATGTGTTCTCGGCCGAGGACGCTGCTGAGCATCTGCG
Organism: uncultured Collinsella sp.; assembly: GCA_905196265.1. Taxonomy (GTDB): domain Bacteria; phylum Actinomycetota; class Coriobacteriia; order Coriobacteriales; family Coriobacteriaceae; genus Collinsella. The sequence goes on from CAJJVE010000246.1 coordinate 544, forward strand.
AGGCTCGGGTGCCAGCGCAGTGTTTATCGCGCGCGGCATCTACGGCAATCCGTGGGTGTTCGGCGATGCCCGAGCGCTTGCACTCGATGGCACGCCGGTTCCTTCTCGCTCCTCGGTCGAGCGCCTGGAGGCTCTGCGTGAGCACCTGACGTTGACGCACGAGCTTCTGCCGCTTATGTCGCGAGCCCGTACGTATGCAAGCTGGTACTTAAAGGGCATGCCCCATGCCGCCGCCTGGCGCGCTCAGGTGGTGCGCTGCTCCACGTACGAGGAGTTTATGGCGCTGGTCGATGATATCGAGCGCGACGTGGTGGCCTGCGAGGCCGCGCTTGCCGCCGGTGAGTCGGTGCCCGCTCATCCGCTGGAGGCTTAAGGGTGGCCGTTACCGCGCTGTATGTGCACGTGCCGTTTTGCGCTCAAAAATGCCGCTATTGCGACTTTGACTCGCAAAGCGTGGCGCCGTGCGACCTGGACGCTGCGCTCGATGCCTATTTTGAGCACCTGTATGCGCGGCTCGATGCCTTTGGCAACGCTGGGGCACTCGGGCAGATCCGCACGGTCTACGTAGGCGGCGGCACGCCGTCGCTGGCGGGGGATCGCCTGGTGAAACTTGCCCGTCGTATCTCCATGTGGTGCAAGCCCGTTGAGTTTACCTGCGAGGCTAATCCTGAGTCGTTGACTTCGCAGCTCACCGCGGCGCTTGCCGGGGTGGGCGTCACGCGCATTTCTCTGGGCGTGCAGACGCTGGACAATACCGAGTTGGCTGTCATTGGCCGTATCCATGATGCCGAACGGGCGCTTGAGGCTATCGCGACGGTGAAGGATGTTGGGCTCGATGTTTCGTGCGACCTTATGTGTGGGCTTCCCGGACAGACTATGGCGAGCTGGCAGTACACGCTCGATGGCGCGCTTGCGGCGGCCCCGCACCATGTGTCGGTCTATCCACTCACGCTCGAGGAGGGCACGCCGCTTTACCGCATGGCGTGCCGTGATGAGTCGCTTGAGCCCGATGAGGATTTCCAAGCCGCATGCATGGACGTTGCGCGCGAGCGGCTGAGTTCGGCGGGCTACCATCCGTATGAGGTGGCGAGCTACGCGCTCGATGGGCATGAATGCGCCCACAACATTGCCTATTGGACCGGACAGGGCTATTTGGGTTTGGGTCGTTCTGCCGCGGGTATGCTCGATGCCGAGGATTTCGATCGCTTGGCCGGGCTGTATCCCGACGTGGCCCCCCGTGGTGACTTTCATCGCGTGCGTCTGGTCCAGCGCAACGATGACGCGACGGCGTTTGAGGCCGAGTACCTTACGCATCGCGAGGCGGCAGCAGAGGACCTGATGCTCGCTTGTCGCATGACGCGCGGTGTCGCGTCCGATCTGTTGGTTCGCGCGGCTCGTGTCATCCCTGCTGAGGAGCTGACAGCGGTTTGTGACCGCGCTCTTGAGCTTGGGCTTGCCGCTTGGGTGCCCGCGCACGGTGATACTCATGCGGAGCCTATCTCCTCTGTCGATGTCATCGCTGGCCGCTCCTGTGCCCGCCTGGCGCCGACCCACCTGGGCTGGCTCGATGGAAATGTTCTGTTCGAGCTGTTTTGGGGTCTAGCCTAGGCCGCTCGGGTAGAATTACCGCAATATATACGCTGCTGTGAGCAGGAGGTTGCCGCGCATGGCGACGATGAACGAAAAAGATTACTACGAGATTTTGGGCGTCTCCAAGGACGCCACCTCGCGTGATATTCAAAAGGCTTTCCAGCAAAAGGCCCGCAAGCTCCATCCGGACGTCAATAAAGAGCCGGATGCCGAGGAAAAGTTTAAAGAGGTTTCCGAGGCCTACGCCGTGCTCTCGGACGAGCAGAAGCGTGCGCGTTACGACGCCATGCGGTCGGGTAATCCCTTTGCCGGTGCACCGACGGCTTCGCCCTATGGCGGTGGCTATGCCGGCAGCGCCGGCGGTTTCCCCTTCGGGGGCGCCTGGGGCCAGCCCCGTCGCGGCCAGGCGGCCTACAACCCCGAGAGTGGCGCCAACGTGGTCGTCGATATCAAGCTCGACGCCAAGGAGGCTAAGGGCGGTGCCCACAAGACCGTTCGCTACACCCGCTTTGACACCTGCGGACATTGTGGCGGATCGGGCTCCGTTTCGTCAGAGCATGCCCACACCTGTCCGAGCTGCGGTGGTCGCGGC
>CAJJVE010000247.1:0-2725 GCA_905196265.1 uncultured Collinsella sp.
GGTCTTTACGCACCTCGAGGAGAACCTTAAGAGCCTGACCGGCACCGTCACCCGTTGCCGTCAGCAGCTCAACGAGGGTGCCGCCCAGCAGAACGGTCAGTGGTAATGGCTGAGTTCCCGAGCGTAACCGTCGATCTTTCCGAGCAGCTCGAGTTTCCCGGAGACTCTTATCCACTGACCGGCAAGGTCGATGTCGCCACCTACACGGTGGGCGAGAAGGAGTACCGGCTGCAGGACGGCATTGCCTACGACGTGGTCTTTACCAACGCCGGTACCGGCGTTCTGCTCTCGGGCATGGTCCGCGCCCACGCCACCGGCGAGTGCGACCGCTGCCTGGAGCCCGCCTCGTTTGACATCGCAGGCGAGATTGAGGAGTTCTACCTCTTTGAGGAGCCCGAGGACCCTGAGGCCTACGAAGACGGCTACGAGTTGCTGGGCGAGGATCGCATCGTCGATCTGGGCGAGCCCATCAACGACGCGGTCGTCATGGACACGCCGTTCGTTGTCCTGTGCAAGCCCGATTGCCGCGGCCTGTGCCCCACCTGCGGCATCAATCTCAACGTCGAGCAATGCGATTGTGCCGCCCAAGCAGAGGCCGAATGGGCCGCTGCCACGGAAAATCCATTTGCAGCATTGAAGAATCTCAAGCTTGACGAGTAAAACTGTGGTAGTATCGCTACTTGCGCGTAATCGCCACACTGGATAGTTCATAAGGAAGGTCACTATGCCCGTACCTAAACAAAAGCAGGGTCGAATCCGCACCCATACCCGTCGTTCCGCCAACATGAAGATCTCGGCTGCGGCTCAGTCCACGTGCCCCCGTTGCGGCGCTGTTAAGCTCCCGCATCACGTGTGCCCCAGCTGCGGTTTCTACAAGGACCGCGAGGTTATCGTTACCGAGTAACTGTATACTCTGGATGCGATGCCGTTCCAACTGGAACCACAATGGCCGGCTCAATGAGTCGGCCATTTTTGTATAAGGAGCATATGAAATGAGTAACGTTCGCGTTTGTGTAGACGTTGTGGGCGGAGACGAGAAGCCCCAGGTTGTCCTCGATGGTATCGAGGCTGCGCTTGCGGCAGATCCCGAGATCGAGGTCTTGGCCGTCGGTCCCGCCGAAATCGTCAACCCCTTTGCCGCAGCGCATGCCCGCGTGGAGGCCTTGGAGGCCCCCGACGTCATCAGCATGGAGGATGATCCCATCCGCGCTGTGATGACCAAGCGCAAGTCCTCGATCGTGCTTGCGTGCCGTGCCATTAAGAAGGGCAATGCGGACGCGTTTTTCTCGGCCGGTTCGACCGGTGCCATGACTGCTGCCGCCACGGCCTACGTCACGCCGTTTAGGTATTTGGCAGAGGGCAAGAAGCAGCCGGTCCGTCCGTGCCTGACCAACGCACTGCCCAATCGCGCCGGCGGCCTGACGGTGCTGTGCGATATGGGCGCCAATCCCGATGTCACGGTGGACGATATGGTGCGCTTCGCCCAGATGGGTGCTGCCTATGCCCGCGTGGTTTTGGACATTGAGCATCCGCGTGTGGGCCTGCTTGCCAACGGCACCGAGGACGAGAAGGGCTCCAACTTTACCAAGTCGTGCTTCCCTGCCATGAAGGCCGCGGTTCCCGGCTTTGTGGGCAACTGCGAGGGCACCGATCTTACGTCTGGCAATTTTGACGTCGTGGTCGCCGACGGCATGTCGGGCAACATTGCGCTCAAGGCCACCGAGGGCGCCGCCAAGTTTTTGCTTCAGGAGCTCAAGGGCGCCTTTATGTCCTCGCTCGGCACAAAGATCGCCGCGCTGCTCATCAAAAAGCAGATGCGCGAGATCAAAGCCAAGCTTTCGGGCGACGCCAAGGGCGGCGCGATCCTGCTGGGCCTGCGCGGCGTCGTGTTGATCGGCCACGGTGCTACGTCGGTCGAGGCCGTCAAGAACGGTACGCTTGCCGCGGCCCAGGCCGTACGTGCCGGGCTTGTCCAGGACGTTGCCAATTCCATGGACGGTATCGTTTTATAAGAGCCCCGTTACGTGGCTCAACCTGTACCGTGTGGGGTAGAATCGGAGCCGTATTGCAACGCGGCTCCCATTGCCGTGTTGTGTTGTGTTCCATGACATACGAGAGGAAGCGCTATGGATCGCTCCGAAATCTTCGATAAGATCGCCGAAGTCGCCGCTGACGTGCTGGGTGTCGATGTCGCTAACATTAGCGACGAGACCACTTTTGACGATCTCGATGCCGATTCGCTCGAGCGTCTGCAGCTGGTGACGGCCATCGAGGACGAGTTCGACCTCGAGATCGATGACGAGACCCTGCTGTCGCTCAACTCTGTCGCCGACGACGCTATTGAAAACGCCAAGGAGGCCTAAGTCTTGGCTTTGTCTGAACGACTCACGCGCGCCCAGGAGATTCTGGGCCATGAGTTCAATAACAAGGTGCTGCTGCGCGCGGCGCTCACACATCCCTCGGCCGTCGAGGGTCAGCCGGTCTCTGCCAGCTATGAGCGCCTTGAGTTTTTGGGCGATTCCATTTTGGGCGCCGTGGTGGCCCGTTCGCTCTTTGAGTCCTATCCCGAGTTTGACGAGGGCAAGCTCACGCGCCTAAAGGTATCTCTTGTCTCGGGCGCCACGCTGTCCGAGGTGTCGCACGAGCTGGGTATCGACGACATCATCATCTTTGGTGCCTCCGAGACCGGTACCGGCGCGCGCGGCCTGCACTCGGCGCTCGAGAA
>CAJJVE010000248.1:0-2720 GCA_905196265.1 uncultured Collinsella sp.
TGCGGTGTACGGTGCGGCGATGTGCTCCGATGTCGCCCGCGAGCGAATCGAACGGGCATATTCCCATGATGGTCCGGGCTTCGTCGAGGAGTTTCTGAACGGTAACGCCTTTGCCGATCTTTCCGGTCGAATCGACAAGACGCTACCTCGGTCGTCGATCTTTGGCATGATGTTCGAGACACAGGAGGACTATGCCATCGTTGAGAGCACCGAGTTCAGCCTGCTGCAGCACAATCCCTTTAGCTGGGTGGTTGATGGTCGCGACTTCGTGTACTGTGAGCGCCTGTCCGCCGGCGCTCGATACGTTGATGGTTCCATTCGCGAGATGCTGCTTGCAGTGTCGCCTAGCGAACGCGAGCGTTTTGTAGATGCGTTGTTCTCCGTGTTTGAGGCTACGGGTGCTGAGCGGTTTGCGGATATCGCTGGGAATCTGCGCGAGAGCCTGCCCGTGATGCTCCAGGCTGCGCAAGGCTTTGACAAGGATACACGACGCTTTGTCTTGCAGACCATCGTGGCAATCCTTAAATGCGCACTGCTGCCCAAACGCCCTCAGATCGACATGCCCGCTGCCGGCAAGAGTTTGGCAGAACAGCTCGAGGCTTGGCAGTCCGAGCTCCTGCGCTAGCCATTGGCGCAAAGCAACCTGTCTTCGATGCGTCTGGGGCGGGCTCGACCGCTATACTGATTCGTGCTCAATTCGATCTAGAACGGAATGCCGTATATGAAAATCAATCACGCGATTCTGCATATCCTGGACTTTGACTCTGCCGTCAACGTCATGAGCCAGCGCGAGCTCGATATCGAGAGTCGTACCGTGCGCAACTTCGTGACCACGCATCTGCGCCGCGCACGCACCTCGGCCGACAACAAACGCGCCACGTTTGCCGAGAACTCTGCGTTTGGTGGCGAGCTCAAGGGCTATTTCTTTGGCGAGCGCGAGTTCGTGGACCTGTCGCAGCAGATTGCGGAGTTTATCTCCTCCGAGCTCACCAAAGCCGAGAAAGCCGAGTCCACCGACGTGCTCGTGGCCGATTTTGACGACGACGAGGATGCCCGCTGGTTTGCCGTGATGCTGCTGGGCTCCAAGCAGGCTTTTATGCACGAAGTGGGCCGCGAGGAGGGGGAGGTGCGCAACGACATCGCGCGCCACTACGCCATCCTGCCGAACCCCTCGCAAAAGGTGCCGAGCTATGCCATCGTGCGCGCGAGTACCATGGAGATCGGCTACGTGGACAAGAAGCGCAAGATTGCCGGCGAGGACCGTATGCTTATCCCCGATGGCTTGCTGCAGTGCGACACGGGCGTATCGGGCAAGGAGGTCATCGACACCGTGACGCGTGTGGTCGAGGAAGTCGCCGAGGAGCACGGTGCCAACACGGCCGTAGCGCTCGCCAAGGTTAAGGCTGCGGTTGCCGAGAAGGTTGAGGATGACGAGGAGCTGCCGCCTTGGGATATCGTCGACGAGGTCTTTGAGGACGAACCGGTTATCAAGGAGAGCGTGCGCGCGGCACTGACCGAGGAGAAGGTGCCTGAGCGTGTGCCCGTGGAGCGCAAGCAGGTCGAACGCGCGGCGGTGCGCAATCACAAGATCCGTACCGACACGGGTATCGAGATCAGCTTTCCGGCCGAGATGGGTTCGAACTCCGAGTACATCGAGTTTGTCAACGAGCCCAACGGCCTCATTTCCATCGAGCTCAAAAACATCGGCAGCATCGAGAATCGATAAGGCTTTTAACTTTTGAATAAAAGTCTGGATTATATTTCGAAGTATACTTTGAAATATAATCCAGATTATTTTTTGGAGGTCAAAATGTCCCCACTTGTTCTGGAAAAACCGGTGTTTACAAAAGACCAGGTTGTTTCTGCTACCGAAGCAAGCAAGTCCTTATCCGCTATTCGTAAACGCGCAAAACGCGCGCCTCAGTTCATTGCTGATCATAATGATATCGATACCGTGATTATCGACTATGCTGCCTATGAGGAAATGTACGGCGCGCTGCAGTATCTGCGTGAACTTGAGATAAATCGCATCGCTGCGGATCGAGTCAAGCATGGTCCGCATGAGTTTGTTCCGTTTGAGGACGCCTTAACTGCCGATGAGCTCGCGGAGTTTGAATCGATGGATTCGGACACGATTCCCGACGAGGATCTTTTCGAATGAGCGGGCATTTTGTTGTCGGCTTTTTGAATCGAGACGTCGAGAAGGAATATCAAAAACTAGATGGATCCCAGCGCAGGCTCGTCCGTATTGCCGTCGCAAAATTAAAGACGCGCGCTGATGAAATCGGAACGCCGCTTCACGGCGAGCTCGCCGGCTGCAAAAAGATTAAATGGCGGAATGCGGGACTCAGAATGGTTTTCCGAATCCGAGAGGACGGAATGGTTGAGATTGCCGAGATTGTGGCAATAGGGCGGCGCGATCGTTCCGAGGTCTATAAGACGGCCGTAGGGCGCCTGTCAAAGCAACCCGCCATGGTTGAATACGACGGAACCCTGAGATAGGGAAGGCCGAAGTTCCGATGGTGCTTCGGCCTTTTTTGTTTTCGGCTTGGTTGCCGACATTGCGCCGTAGGTTGAGCATACGCCAGCGAAAACGCCCCTAGGCGAGCAAGGTGACGTGGAAGAGGAGGGCATTGACCTTCTGGTCATGCCCGACGATTGAACGCCAGATTGCCGCTTAGGGGCGTTTGTAGCGTCGAGCCGTTGCGCGGTTTGGTAAA
>CAJJVE010000249.1:0-2716 GCA_905196265.1 uncultured Collinsella sp.
CTTGGAAACCGAATGATGGTACGAGCATCCATTCGGCTTCCAGGGCGGCCACAAACAGAACGGGGCAAACAGAAAAGAGCGACGAACGCCTACTCCCCCGCCACGCTTGCACGCAGCTTGGCGGCGATGGGCTCAGACGCCAGCAGAAACACCAACATAGCCACCGAGCACACCAAGCAGACAATCCAGGTGCTCGCAAAAGAGCCCGAGACGGCAAAGAGCACATAGACCTGCCAAAGCTCACCCACAAAGCTCATGCCCGCGAGCACCGCCGAGGTAGCGATAACGGTGAGCGAGCCCAATACGCGGCCACTCACCTTATCGGCAACATGACCGATAACGAGCGAACCCACGACACTCACCACGGTGGAGATGGCGTTGGAGATGTTGTACTGCGCAAGCGTGATGCCCAGGTCGCTGACGACGAGCGGCTGAAACAGGCTCATGCAGTTAACGAAAATCGTGTAGCACGTGGCCATGATGACAAAGCCGGAAGCCGCGACGAGCCAACCGGGGAAGAACTTACGCTGCTGGGACATACTGCTCCTTTTTAAACAAACGAGTAGCAAGATTGGGTGCTACCGGTGGTCGGCGATATAGCCCAGAGCGACCGCCGCGTAAGCCGCGGCGCCGAGCGGCAGCTCGGCATCGCTAAAACGTGCCTTGGGATGATGCTGAGCAAAATGCTCGTCCGTATCAGTCACGGCAGCGCCCACGGTAAAGTACGCACTCGGGATCTCACTCGAGATCAACGCGAAGTCCTCGCTCGCCATGGCGTGGAACAGCGGCAGGAAGGCGGCCTTGGGCAGCGTCGCACCCACATAGCCAAGCGAAGCCTGGGTCATGTCGTCATCGAGCACGAGCGGGGGAACATCCGAGAGCGTCTCGATGGTGGCCGGCGTACGATAGGTCGTGGCAACGCCGTTGACGACCTCCGCGATGCGGGTCTTGAGGTGCTCCATGAGCTCGACGTCGAATCCGCGCAGCGTACCTTCGAGCACACAAGTGTCGGGGATGACATTTGCGGCCTGACCGCCGGCGAACTTGCCAACGGTAAGCGCAACCTCCTTGGCCGCCGGCACCTCGCGGGAGATGAGCTCCTGAAGCGCCAGATGCACATGGACGCCGGCCGTGATGGGGTCGATGCAGATCTCGGGGCTCGAGCCATGGCCGCCCTTGCCCTGAAGCGTGATGCGAAAACCGTACACGCCCGAGAGCGCCGGGCTGCCGTAGAGTACCAGACCAAGCGGCGACTGGCTATTGACATGCATGGCAAAGGCGGCCTGGGGGCGTGGGTTCTGCAGCAGACCGTCGGCGATGGCAGCGCGTGCCCCCTCAAAGGTCTCCTCACCCGGCTGGAACAGCAGTTTGACGGTAGCATTGGCGTCGACAAGCTCGGACTCGCGGGCCTTGAGCATACGAGCCGCACCAAGCAGCGCCGTCGCGTGCATATCGTGACCGCAAGCATGCATGCAGCCATTGGTGGATGCAAAGGGCTCGCCGGATTCCTCGGCAACGGGCAGGGCATCCATGTCGCCGCGGAGCATAATAACCGTACCGGCCTGTTCGTCCGCGCAGACGCCATTGCCCTGGGCCGCGGCGGCACCGGCGCCGACAAGGCCCACAACGCAGGAACCATCAACGAGCGTGGTATGGGGGATGTCCATCTCGTCCAGACGTGCCTGGATATAGGCAGACGTCTGCGGAAGATTGTTACCGAGCTCGGGCATCTGGTGTAGATCGTGTCGCCACGCAGCGAGCTCGTCTGCAAAAGCCTGAGCTTCTGCGACAAGACCGTCACCTATAGCGGTCTGCGCCGCTGTGGTAGCTTGAGGCGCTGGTTGCGGTTGAAAATCGGACAGTGCTGGTGCCATAGATGCCCTCCAGTAACGTTTTTGCAGCAAGCACTTTGATAGCGTAAAGTGCAAGGTACAACTTTAAGGGCGATGCATAAAAAATGCCGCCCCGGGAGGCGGCGCAACAAGTTGTTTACAATTACGGGCGCGGCTTTTGGCGCAAGAAGTCGAAATGCGTCTCGCTCAAGATAATCGACAGGAAGATGAGCGCGAAGCCGGCGAGCAGACGCGAAGTGAGCGCCTCCCCCATCAGCAGCACCGAGAACAGCACACCCGAAGGCGATTCCATCGAAAGGAGCAGCGAGCCCGTCGAGGCCGGGACATGCGCCAGGCCGACGTTTTGGATGAGCAGGGCCACGCACGTACAGCCCACCGATAGAAACGCCATCACACCGATAAAGCTCGGCGTCCACACGGACAGCGGCGCTTGGGTCTCGAATAACAGCGACGAGATCAGGCTCAGCACGCCGTTGCCCACAAACATCCAAAACGTGATGACGTTGATGTCCATTTTGCGACCGTACTTGGCGGTCACCGCCATCTGGACGGCGAAGAAGACCGCGCCCGCCAGCGTAATGACGTCACCGATGTTGAATTCAACGCTATCGAGGGCCACCAAGCCAATGCCCGCCAAGCACAGCAGTGCCGCGCCCAGGTTATAGCGGGTGAGTTTTTCGCCGCTCAGAAAATAGCTCGCGAATGGCACGAGGATGCAATACGTGCCCGTCAAAAAAGCATTCTTGCCCGCCGTGGTGTGCGCCAGGCCGACTGTCTGCAGGACGTAGGCGGCCCACATTAGTGTGCCCATTCCAAGTCCGACGATAAGGTTGCGGGTATTGAGGTGCGCGATAATGCGCTTG
>CAJJVE010000250.1:0-2654 GCA_905196265.1 uncultured Collinsella sp.
ACACAGATTGTTGAGCTTGACTTTTTGGCCTCTTTCCTCAACAAATTGGGGTTTGCTCGACTTCATGAGATGAATTTGCGGTGGGAACGCTTGACATTATCCTGATCAACCTGCGCATAGCAGAGCGTGGTGTCGATTTTGCTATGTCCGAGCAGTACTTGCACTTGTTCGATCGGCATGCCTTTGTCTATGGCCTTCGTAGCCAAGGTACGTCGGAACTTGTGCGGATGCACGTGTTTGACGCCCGAATCGTCGCCGAGTTTGCGGAGTCTGGCTTCAACTCCGCTGATTTCCAACCTTTTGAAGGGGCGATGCAGGGAAACGAACAAGGCGGGCTCGTCATCCATTCGCTGTTCAAGGTATACGAGCAGATGAGTTTTCGCACGGGCATCGAAGTAGACTCGTCGTTCCTTGTCTCCTTTGCCGTGGACCACACATTCGCGTGCATCGAAGTCGATATCACGACGATTCAGCTGCACCAGCTCGCCTACCCTGATGCCCGTAGATGTCAATAAATCAATCATTGCAAGGTCACGCGTCTCCTTGCAGGAGTCACGGAGTTGTTCAAGCGATTCGTCCGAATACACGGGTTTCAACGTTCTCGAAGTCCTGATTTTCTTGATTCTACGTACAGGGCTTTTGTAAATGTAGTCTTCCTCTTCAAGCCAGGAGAAGCAACTGGAGATGACGCGGCGGATGTTGTCGATTGTTGTCTTGCCTACGCGGCCATCACGCGAATATCGTGTGAGATAGTCGCGAATATCGTCGGTGGTGATGTCGTGAGCCGGCTTGGAGATTTCCGTAGCAAAACGGGACAATGTGGTCGCATAGTAACGCAACGACCGTTCTGAACAACCTTCGAGCTTCTTCGCGGCAAGAAACAAGTCTATGCATTCGGTCATTGTTTCGGGACCGCGTGGATTCCCACCTTTCTCAGTTAGACAGGCCACAAGCACCGTATGAAGTTCCGAAGCCTGCTCATCATTCAGCATAGGGGCCATAAGACGGTCAATTCGTTCGATTGTCTGTTGCATGAGAAAAGGCACCTCCTTGTTGGTTTCCCTACAAAAAAGGTGCCGTAAGCCATCGAGAACCTTGCAATATCAGGGTTTAACGAACTCTAATCTCCGAAATACTCCTGAGCGAGGCTATCGTAAAGCATTTGCAGTTTTTCGATCTGTTGCTGGGCGACAAATCGCGATTTGTCTACCTGCGAAACGAAGTTAGCGAACTCATTTTGCAGATTAAGCGCAGGAATCGGAATGCTCAGCTTCGCTAACTCACTTTTTGGAATATTGCTCATCGATTTTGCCGAACCATGCGCAAGCGACTGAATTGAATGCAGCAAAGGCCCCGCCAGTAAATAGGACAGATACATTGCATTTATAGGAGGCAAAGGATGCATACGAAAAATAATATCTGGAAACATAATATTGCCGTCTGTATGCTTAACAAGTACAGAACGACCAACAAGTTCAGGAGTATTCTTTCGCGAAAGAAGAATATCATTCGCATGTACTACTTTGTCAATCGTCAATGAAACGCTACGCGGAAGCGCCTTATTTTCATTCTCGCAATACACGCCTGAAGAAATAGCACTAAGCTTAAGGACTCCCGGCTCTGCCATTTTCCGAGAAAAAGCTAAACATTTTGGGCTCTTTCCTGCTTCAATGCAATCAACGCATTTGATTAGCGGCTTCGTCTCATAACAAGCGAAATCTCCGAATATCTCGACAAACCGGGATTTGACGAGAGAATCAAGCTGATCAAGTTGTTGTTTTGAGACTTTGATTTGCCGCTCAATAGAGGCAAATATGTCAACGATTCGCTTCTGTTCAGCTGGACTATGCAATCGAACAGGTAACTTCCCGTAATCCTTGAAGTAGATGTGGGGAATGGTCGACCCGGAGAAGCCATCTCCAAGATGCAAGGATCTTACAAGATGAAGGAGGTAATCACGATCGATCCCTTCACTGGGGATAAGCGCCTGCATGGTTCCGAGGACGGAGGTATTTGCTTCGCATGCGCTTGCTCTACCGACACCAGCGCCATCCTTTACCACGGCAACATAGGGCACGGCGTTTTGGAAGCTGGCCATGGTTCCAACAAGGCCCGATGCACCATAAACGGCATAAGGTCCATCATTGGAAACATCTTTCTGACGAAGAGACGACTTTCCTCTCGAACACAGATTGTTGAGCTTGACTTTTTGGCCTCTTTCCTCAACAAATTGGGGTTTGTCAGTCATTCTGGCCTCCTCCGAGCATTTTGTGCAGTTCCGCGAGGCTTTCCGTCATCTGCCTGTTCAAATCATCAAGATCGGCGAGGATTTCCTCAGTCGGTGGATATTCAATACGTTCGTACTTTGTTTCCGCGTACTTGTTGAAGCTGAAATCGTAATCGTTTTCCGCGATCTCACTCTTCGGCACCAGAAAGCTCTTATCAGTACGGGCGCGCTGTTCTTCCGCGTCGAGGTTTCCCCATCGCCCGAGAATGTCGGGAATGTCGTTGTGCTTCTCGTCCGGGTCACGCTTGTCGTCGAGCGTGTATCCGTCACCCTCCATGTTGTAGAGCCAAACCTTGTCCGTGCCGCCCGCGTCCGTCTTTGTGAACACGAGAATAGCGGTGCTTACGCCCGAATACGGCTTGAATAC
>CAJJVE010000251.1:0-2629 GCA_905196265.1 uncultured Collinsella sp.
TATCATCAACCAGCATATGGCTGCCTTTATGAACCTTGCCGAGACCCCCGAGGTCGAGGAGGAGGCTTCGATCTTCGCTCCCGAGGTCACCAACGACAACGCCGAACTGGACAAGCAGATCGAGGATCTGGACCTTTCCGTCCGTTCCTACAACTGCCTTAAGCGCGCCAGCATTCACTCGGTCCGTCAGCTCGTTGAGTTCTCGGAGAACGATCTGCTTAACATCCGTAACTTCGGTGTTAAGTCGATCGAGGAAGTGAAGGACAAGCTTGAGTCCATGGGCCTGAGCCTGAAGGCTTAATGCTTCGCATATTTGAGGAGAAACTAGACCATGCGTCACAACGTTAAGAAGGGCCTGAAGCTCGGCACCGATGCGAGCCACACCAAGGCCATGAAGAAGAGCCTGGCCAAGGCCCTCTTCGAGAACGACCGCATCAAGACCACCGAGACCCGCGCTAAGGCGCTGCGTTCGGTCGTCGATCCGATCATCACCTGGGCCAAGAAGGGCGACCTGCACTCTCGTCGTCTGGCCATCGCCAAGCTCGGCGATAAGCAGCTCGTTGCCGAGATTTTCGACAAGGCTGCTCAGGGTATGTGGCAGGACCGCAACGGCGGTTACACCCGCATCATGAAGCTCGGTAACCGTAAGGGCGACAACGCTCCTATCGTTATCATGGAGCTCGTCACTGAGCCTTGCACGCCTAAGGCCAAGAAGGCTGCTCCGGCCCCCAAGAAGGCCGCTGCTCCCAAGAAGGTCGAGGCTGTCGAGGAGGCTCCTGCTAAGGAGACCGCTGAGTAGACAATCCGTCTGCATAGGCTATATTCGAGGGGTACGTTCGCGTACCCCTCTTTTTTTGTCGCGATACCGTTTATTGTTTGTTGGGAGCGCCCATGACCGCGCCGTCTGATTTCAATTCGATTCTAGAGCTCGATGCCACACTCGTTTTCCGCGTGGCTTACGATGGCTCGTCCTATAGCGGATTTGCCGAGCAGCCGGGTCAGACGACCGTTGCGGGCGAGTTGCGCCGCGCTATCGAGACGCTGCTGCGCCGCCCAATCGATCTGACGTGTGCGGGGCGTACCGATGCCGGCGTGCATGCGGTAGCGCAGTATATTAGCGTGCCCGTAACGGACGCTGAGCTGGCGTGTACGCGCCGTAGATGGCTGAGGGCTATGGATGCCCTCCTGCCTAAAGATATCGCCATAAACGAGGTCTACAAGGCCCGTAAGGGCTTTTCTGCGCGCTTTGACGCGCGGTCGCGTACGTATACGTACCGCATTGCCGATCGCGATGCACGCCCCGTGCTCTCGCGCGGTGCGGTGTGGTGGCATCGCTACCCCTTGGACGTCGAGGCTATGTCTGCGGCCTGTCCTGCGCTGCTGGGCGAACAGGACTTTAAGAGCTTTTGCAAGGTCGCCTCTGCCGTGGGCAAGCCCACGCACCGCTGCGTGATGCGTGCCGAGTTTGGCCACGAGGTCGCTTTTGGCGAGGATATTCTGACGTTTACCATCGAGGGCAACGCATTTTTACATTCGATGGTGCGCACTATTGTGGGCACGCTCGTGGAGATCGGCATGCATCGCCGCGATCCCCAGTGGATGCGCGAGGTCATTGATGCCTGCGACCGTACCGCTGCGGGTCCCACGGCGCCTGCCTGCGGCCTTACGTTTATGGGTGTGGATTACGGCCCCGACGAGCTTGTCGTGCTCGACTAGGGGAGTGCTCGGCGCGTCCGTACCTGGCACATACTATGTGTGAGCTGCGCGTGTGCAACATCTGTTCTTGGCGTGCAACATGTTAGGCGGCTCGTTGCTTTTATAGCTCGGGTGTACCATGAACGACGGTTTGATTTGGCGCTGTCGAGAGGACGGAAAACTTGGTTCGACGTGGTTCGCATCCGCGACTTTCGGTGATCCTTATTGTCGAGGGTTCGCCCAGCTATGCGATGCGCGCGCTCGAGAGCGTCCAGAACCAAGACCTCTATGACCTGCAAATTGTCGTGGTTTGTCGCGACGTTACGCCGGGCGTGCACCATTCGCTCGAAGTTGCCGCCGGCAGGGATATTCACATCGATTTGATTGACGTCGAGGATTCGGCGCACGGAGCATGTCTCAAGGCTGGTTTTGCCGTCTCGCGTGGATTGCAGATTGTTGCCATGAACGCCGACGAGTGGTTTGCCCCACAGTCTCTTTCCAAGATGGTCGATGTTGCGTGCGATGCTGCGGCAGACATGGTGATTCCCACGGCATCGCTCGACCGCTACGATGCTCATCGTGAGCGTCATTCGCGCGTACTGGATGCCACCTCTCTTGCGATCGATGACCGTGCTTCTTTGGCGGCTGGTCTGCCTCAGATGATTTCCGGCGGCTTGATTGCCCAGACTTCCGGTGTGATGTACAGCCGCTCGTTGTTCGAGACGTGTTTGTCGCGCGGCCGTGCGCTTCGCTCGATTGGGTTTATGACATGTGCCCTTTCGCAGGCACAACGCATATCCGGGTGCGGTGGCGCCTGTTTCCATGCGGTGGCGCCACGGCTTACAGATGCTTTTGACCCCACATTGTTTGCCAAGCTGACCGATGACGCCCGGGCGCTCGACGAGCTTACTGATTCGCTTGTAGAGGCGGGCGG
>CAJJVE010000252.1:0-2624 GCA_905196265.1 uncultured Collinsella sp.
TCGACCTGTCTTTCCTGTTTGGTGCGGGCACGTTCCAGACGGTTTGTCCTGAGTGCGGCGGTTCCGGCAAGGTCGTTGCTGACCCGTGCCCCGATTGCGGTGGCAGCGGCCGTGTCCGTGTGACCTCCGAGCAGACGATTGAGTTTCCCGCCGGCACGCATGATGGCGACGAGGTGCGCGTCCCCAACATGGGTCACGCCGGCACGAACGGCGCTTCGGGCGGCGATCTGGTCGGTCGTGCGCACGTTGAGGCCGAGCGCCTGGAGGGTAAGGCTCGCACCGGCTTCTACCTCATGGGCATCATCGCTCCGTTTTTGGTGCTGTCGGCCATCTCGGGCGTGTTCTCCGCCTTCGCCATGATGTGCTTCATTCCGTTTGCCATGGGCTTGTTCATGGTGCTGTCGGACGGCGTGCTTCATCGCAGCCTGCTGTGGTGGAAGCGCGGCGCGATGCAGTTTGCCAATGGTTTTGCCAACGGCTTTATGTTTGCGCTCGTGTCGGTCTGGTTTGCGAGCTGCTCGCAGCAGGCCATGCTTTCGCCCTACGGGATGTAATAACATCAAACCCTCTGTTTGCGGCCGGCCCAGCTTGGGTATAGGACGCACTGTGACAATAATGAAAGTTGGAAGGATTCGGTCGTGTCGGAAAATAGGGATTACTACGAGGTACTTGGCGTTGACAAGGATGCCGACGCGCGGACGATCAAGCGCGCGTTTCTAAAGAAAGCCCGTACGGTACACCCGGATGTTTCGGACGACCCCGAGGCCGAGGCCAAGTTCAAAGAGCTCAACGAGGCCTATTCCGTTCTTTCCGACGAGCAGAAGCGTGCTAACTACGACCGTTACGGTACCGCGGACGGCCCCGGTGGTTCTGGCTATGTCGATATCAACGATATCTTTGGCGGCATGGGTATGGACGACCTCTTCTCGTCGTTCTTTGGCGGCGGTGCCGGCGGTGGCGCCCGAAATCGCCGCGAGCGTCGTCGCGGCCGCGATATGGCCATTTCCCTTTCGGTGACGCTCGAGGAGGCGGCGCTTGGCTGCAAAAAGACGATCAGCTACGATCGCCTTGCTCCCTGCGACGACTGCAACGGCACCGGCAAGGCCGAGGGCGCGACCGAGAAGCAGTGCAGCCGCTGTCACGGCACAGGCTATGTGACGACGGTCCAGCGTTCTTTCCTGGGCCAGGTTCAGTCCTCTTCGCCCTGTCCCGACTGCCACGGCGAAGGCACGGTCATCGATCATCCCTGCGAGACCTGCGATGGCCAGGGCCGCACGCCTTCTCACGAAAAGATTGACATCGATATTCCCGCCGGTGTTTCGACTGGTCGCCAGCTGCGCGTGAGTGGTTTTGGCGAGGCCGGCCTTCGCGGCGAACCCTCGGGCGACCTGATCGTCAACGTGCGCTTCGCCGACCACGAGCGTTTTAAGCGTAATGGCGATGACCTGTACCTGGTGAGCGATATCTCGATTGCTCAGGCCGCGCTCGGTTGCGAGATTGAGGTCGAGGGCATTATGCCTGACGAGGTCGTCAAGCTGTGCGTCCCCGCCGGCACACAGTACGGTGACACCGTGAGCGTCAACAATTACGGCATGCCGCGTATCGGCGGCGGCGGTTCGCGCGGTCGTCTGATCGTGCAGCTTCGCGTGGTCGTCCCCATCAATCTCTCCAACAAGCAGCGCGAGCTGCTTCGCGCCTTTGCCGACGAGATGGGCGATGACGTCGCATCCGGTAAGAAGTCGGTGACCGACCGTATCAAGAGTGCCCTCGACGACATCCTCGATTAAGGAGCCCGTGTGCTCGCACCCCATATTTCCGTCGTCAACCTCGGATGCCGTGTCAACCGGGTTGAGTCCGACCGTATCACTGCTGATCTTATGCGCTTGGGTTTTGCAATGGTGGAGCCTCAGGATGCAGAACTGATCGTCATCAATACCTGTGCCGTGACGGGGGAGGCCGAGGCCAAGACCCGCAAGGCCGTCCGTCACGCCCTGGCCTATTCGGGAGAGCCTTACGTGGTCGTAACCGGCTGCGTCGTTAACCTGCATCCCGAGGAGCTGCTGGAGCTCTCCGATCGCGTGATCGCCGAACCGTCCAAGATAGACGTCGCCGAGCGCGTCTGTGAGGTGCTAGGTGTCGAATCCGATAGCGTGCCCGCCTGCAGCGATGGCGACGTGGTCGATGCGCTCGGTCGTTCGCGGCTGGGCGTGAAGATCCAGGATGGCTGCAACCACCGCTGCACTTATTGCATTGTGTGGAAGGCCCGCGGCCCCGAGCGTTCCGTGCCCGTCGAGTCCGTGCTCGAACAGGTGCGCGAAGCGCAGGAGGCCGGCGTGCCCGAGGTCGTGCTGACCGGCGTGAATCTGGGTGCCTATGACGGCAAGAGCGCGACCGACGAACATGTCGAGATCGATGAGCTGCTCCAGGCCATCATGGAGCGCACCGAGATCGCCCACGTGCGTATCTCCTCGGTGGAACCCATGGATATTTCCGAGCGCCTGCTCAAGGTGATGGCTCGCTATCCGAAGCGTATCGCGCCGTTTTTGCACCTTCCCGTGCAGTCTGGCTGCACGGCGACGCTGCATCGCATGGGTCGTCCCTATAGTGCCGAGGCCTTTGAGGAT
>CAJJVE010000253.1:0-2617 GCA_905196265.1 uncultured Collinsella sp.
GCTGCGGCGCCGGCGACGATCTGGGGAATGGAAATATCGTCGAACAGGCCTTTTTTGGGCGCGATGGCCATGGTCTGTCCGATGGAATGGTTCTCGTGCACGCCGTTGTTGAGCGACGCCGGCGTCATGACGCGCGTGCGCGGCGCGTCGGTGTACCTGGTTGTCATACGGGGTCCTCCCGGTGTAAATCTGCTTCGTTTCGTGTAGCCATCAGGGTACCCACCAGATGTGAATCGTACGTGACATTTAACAGATACCATCAACTCATCAAGGGGGGCTTGCTGTCTTTGGTGCAATAGCTTGATGCTAAACTGGATTTACGATTGCGAGGTGGTTTACGTGATGTACCCGTATATGACATTCGAAGACGGTACCGAGGTCGTTCATTCTGACCTGATTGCAGATGGGGATATCGAAAAGGTTGTCGTGCATTTTGAACGACCGACGGCAGAGGGCTTCGACTCCGCTCGCTGTGAGTTGCCTTCTTACAATTGGACTATGTGGGAGGGGCATTTCACCGACGAGGAGAAGCGAGGATTTGAGACTTTTCTGAGCAATAATGCTCACCTGCTGTATCGCTACGCCGCAAACGGAGGAGCTAAAGTTGCCTAGCCTATTTCTTATTGGCGGCTACAGGGTCTTCTTTTGGTCTAACGAAGCGGGCGAGCCAATCCATGTTCATGTTTGCAAGGGAGCGCCTTCAAATAACTCGGCCAAAATCTGGCTGACTCGCAGGGGAGGTTGCATTGTCGCTAATAACAAAGCGAAGATCCCCCAGAGCACGCTTGACGACCTCTGTGAAATTATCGCCGCTCAGCATGAATTGATTTGTTCTAAATGGAAGGCTTTTTTCCTTGTGGACGAGATCTCGTTCTACTGCTAAACGCCATTCTGACTTCTCTTTTTCATTTTTAATCATGAGACTGCCCCATCAGCGCTGATTGAACTTGACAGTACAATGGAGGCGGACTTTATTGCCGCTGCTCGTTGCGGCTAAACGGATGTGTTGGAGCTTGTATGAACGATTTTCTAAACGGTCAAGTTGAGAACGATGGCTTTTTGCGTGTGGCGGCGGCTTCGCCGCGGATTCGCGTGGCCGATGTCGAGGGCAATGCCGAGGTTGCGCTGGCAGCTGTTCGCGAGGCTGCCGAGCGCGGCGTTCGCGCGCTGGTGCTGCCCGAGCTCAACTTGTGCGGCTATACCGCGGCCGACCTGTTCCATAATCGCACGCTGCTGCATGCCTGCGAGGCTGCTCTGGTGCATATCCTCGATGAGACTCGTGAGCTGTCGATTGTCTTTACCATCGGTCTTCCCGTTGCGGTTGCCGAGAATATCTACAACTGCGCCGCCGTGTGCTGCGCGGGCGAGCTTTTGGGCCTCACGGCCAAGAAGTATCTGCCCAACTATGGCGAGTTCTACGAGCGCCGCTGGTTTGCTCCGGCGCCCGCAGATCCTGTGTGGGTCGAGTTCGCCGGTCAGGGTCCGGTTCCGCTGGGTTCGGGGCTTGTCTACCGCTGCTGTGATGAGGGCGCCGAGGACCTGGTGTTGGGCGTTGAGGTTTGTGAGGACCTGTGGGTGCCGGCGCCCCCTTCGACCGAGATGGCGCTTGCCGGTGCGACGGTGATTCTCAACCCGTCGGCCTCGGACGAGATTATCGGTAAGGCGGATTACCGCCGCAGCCTCATCTCTAACCAGAGCGCACGCCTGTACTGCGCCTATGCCTATGCGGACGCGAGCGAGGGCGAGTCCACGACCGACATGGTCTTTGCGGGCGAGAACCTTATCTATGAAAACGGCTCCAAGCTCGCCGCCACTAAACTGCTTACCTGCGATATGGCGGTTGCCGATGTTGACCTCGACCGTCTGGTTGCCGAGCGCCGTCGCTCGACGACGTGGACGCGCGCGGACGATGCGCCGGAGGCCACGACTGTTGAGTTCTCTTTTGAGGGCACGCTCTCCGAGGCTCCCGTCCTGCGCGATGCCTGCGATATCGACCGCGTTTTCCCCCGCGCGCCCTTTGTGCCGGCCGACCATGGCGACTTGGCCGAGCGCTGCGAGACGATCCTCGATCTGCAGACTGCGGGCCTCAAGACCCGCCTTGCCCACACAGGTACCAAGGCTGCGGTCATCGGCCTTTCGGGTGGCTTGGACTCCACGCTGGCACTGCTTGTGACCGTGCGTGCCTTCGATGCGCTGGGGCTGCCGCGCACCGGTATCACAGCCGTGTCCATGCCCGGCTTTGGCACGACGCATCGCACCAAGTCGAACGCCGAGTCGCTCGCTCGCGACCTGAGTGTGAGCTTCCGCGAGGTTTCGATCCATGCGGCTGTGGAGCAGCACTTCAAGGACATTGAGCACGATCCGGCCGTGCAGGACGTGACCTACGAGAACAGCCAGGCCCGCGAGCGTACGCAGATTCTGATGGATTTGGCCAACCAGGCTGGTGGTTTTGTCATCGGCACGGGCGACCTGTCGGAGTTGGCGCTCGGTTGGGCTACCTATAACGGCGACCACATGAGCATGTACGCCGTCAACGCGAGCGTGCCCAAGACGCTCGTGCGTCATCTGGTGCGTTATGCCGCCGATGTCTTTGGCGGGCGTATTGCCGAGACACTGC
>CAJJVE010000254.1:0-2613 GCA_905196265.1 uncultured Collinsella sp.
GGTGCCGGCCTGGGCGCCAAGACCATCTCGGGCTGTGACCGAGCCGTGCGCATTCCGATGGCGCACGGGGTCGATTCGCTTAACGTGGCCGCGGCAAGTGCTGTCGCCTTTTGGCAGCTGTGCCCGCATGTGAGCAACGAGTACCACTACCAGCCGGGGCTGTATCACTAGGCAGATATTTCGCACCGGGCTCTGGTTTGGGGCGTTTCGGCCGATATCGGTCGGTGCTAAGCTGGTATTGGCTTTGGTCTTAAATTGCCGTTTTGTTGTATGACGTACGCTAGTGGGGAGGGCGTGTGGCTAAGAAATCTACGGCTATCGATGTAACGCAGGGTGTTATTTGGCAGCAGCTGCTTTCTCTGTGCGTTCCCATCTTTTTTAGTTCGTTTTTTCAGCAGGCCTACACGCTTATCGGTACCTATATCGTCGGTCAGTTTGGCGGCAAGCTCGCGTTGGGCGGCATCCAGGCCACAATGGTGCTCACCGAGCTCTGCATTGGCTTTTGCGTTGGCGTCGGCGCCGGCTGCGCGGTCATTACGGGCCAGTTTTTTGGTCAGCACGATGACGGGCGCCTGAGCCGATCGGTCCATACGGCCATGACGCTCGCGCTGGTGGGCGGTATCGTTTTCTCGATTCTTGGCATAGTGTTCGTTGAGCCCATGCTGGTGCTTATGAACACGCCGCATGAATTATTGGCCGAGGGCGTGGCCTATGCCCGTTGCTATTTTGCCGCCATGGTTGCGGCGCTGCTGCTCAATATGGGAACGGCATTGCTGCGCGCCGTGGGCGACACGCGCGGGCCTGCTGTGATCATCGCTTCCGGTTGCCTTGTTAATGCGGTGCTGGATGTCATCTTCGTTGCCGTGCTTCATATGGAGGCTCTGGGCTGCGGCATCGCGGTGGCGCTGACCATTTGCTCCAACGCCGCGATGATCGTGATTCGTATGATGCACGCACCGGGTGCGTGGCGGCTTTCACTGTCCAAGCTCGGTATTGATCCTGACATTTGTAAGAGCATGATCTCGTGTGGTCTGCCGCTTGGCTTTCAGTCTGCTGCGTATTCGATTTCCAACGTTTTGATTCAGGTGTCGGTCAACTCGTTTGGTGCCGATGTCACCACGGCTTGGGGTCTTTCGGGCCGCCTGGATGGTATTGTCTGGATGGTTACCGAGGCGCTTGGCGTGTCGATCACCACGTTCTCGGCACAGAACTTTGGCGCGCGCAACTACGAGCGCATGCGCAAGGGCTACCATACGTCGCTCGTGCTGTCGTTTATGCTCATTGGTGGCCTGTCTGCCGTGCTGCTGGTATTCTCGGGTCCGCTGTCTCGTCTGTTTGTCGACGATGCTTCGATTTCGGCGTACACCACGACCATCCTCCACTTCATTGCGCCGTTCTATGCGATTTTCTCGATTATCGAGAACGCGTCGGGATCCATTCGCGGCGCCGGCGTGAGCTTGCAGCCCATGCTGCTCACGATTTTTGGCACCGTCGTGCTCAGGGTGATCTGGGTATTTGCGATTATGCCGTTCGATCCGTCGCTTGAGCACCTGCTGCTGGTCTACCCCGTAACCTGGCTCATCACCGCCATAATGTTCACCATCTACCACCACAGCGGCAACTGGCTAGGTCGCGCCACCGCCTAGCCGGCACTTGGGGACGTTCCCCGGCACTTGGGGACGTTCCTTTTCTGCCGGCACTTTGGGACACTCCTTGTAAAGCTGTTTTGCCGTTTTCGGAGTATCTGCCTGACTTGCCTTGTAAACTGTCAGCACGGGCTTAGCAAATTAGATCGTCCGCGCCTATCAGATGTTGCCCGGTGGGTTTGTGATGGGAGGGCGATATGCCGAGAACGGGTCGAGTCGTTTCGTTGACGGGCTATAACCACATTATCGCGCGAGGCAACGGCGGCATTTGCATCTTTGAAGATAATGAAGATCGATATCGCATGCTTACCTTGTTCGAGGACAAGCTTGTCGGTAATGGAATTGGCGTCACGGCGTGGTGTCTTATGTCGAATCACTTTCATCTTATGATCGACGATCCTCACACGAAGATATCTTCGTGTATGAGCGGCATCCTTACGTCGTATGCAATGTATTTCAATCGCAAAACCGACCGTGTTGGGCACCTGTTCCAAGATCGATTTACAAATATTCCGGTCGAGAATGATGTGCAGGCAATTTCACTTGCGGACTACATTCATATGAATCCTGTCAAGGCGGGCATTTCCGCTGTTGATACATATCGCTGGTCAAGTTATCGAGCATATGCTTACGGTTATGATGGATTTGGATTTTGCGATCCCGGAATTGTTCTGGATCTCGTGGGCGGATCTTTTGAGTATCGGCACTATCTTGCCGAACGAATTGACCAGGCTCCCTACGATGCTGAACCTCGACCGCGCATTCTGGACGATGAAGCTCTTGAGGTCGCTAAGGGAATTGCTTCCCCCACATCTCTTCCTGAGCTTGCATCCATGAAGCCTTCCGAGCGTAGACCTATTCTCTGCAAAATGAGAAAAGCGGGCCTTACGATTAATCAGATAGTGAGAGTCGTTGGCATTGGCCGTACGTCTGTTGTTTCTGGTACGGCAGGTTGGAATGAAGGATA
>CAJJVE010000255.1:0-2601 GCA_905196265.1 uncultured Collinsella sp.
TCCCACGGTCGAGCTGACGGGTACCCTTGAGCTTGCACCCTACGAGGTGCGCTATCTGCTGAGGGCCTAGCTCGTGGCCGCGTCTGACGAGGGCTATCAGCATATTGAGCATGGGTTTGAACCCGTGTTTGACGAGCGCTCGCGCGTTTTGGTGTTGGGGTCGTTTCCTTCGGTGCTCTCGCGTGCCAATGCCTTCTACTATGGCAATCCGCAGAACCGCTTTTGGCGCGTGATGGCCGCGTGCCTTGGTGCGCCCGTGCCGCCCAACGAGGGAGACTCTTTGGCAAGCGGTGAGCCCGCGACGCTCGATGCCTCGATTGCCGCCAAGCGGGCCATGCTGCTGAACGGTGGCGTGGCCCTGTGGGATGTGATCGAGAGCTGCGACATTAAGGGCTCAAGCGACGCGAGCATCAAAAACGTCGTTCCGGCGCATGCCGAGCGTATTACCGGTGCAGCTCCTATCGAGGTCGTTGTCTGTAACGGCGGCACGGCAGGGCGGCTCTACAAGCACTACCTGCAAGAGCGCACGGGGCTGCCGGCCATCGTTCTGCCGTCGACAAGTCCCGCCAATGCGGCATGGCGCCTGGAACGCCTTGTCGAGCGCTGGCGCGAGGCCGTTGACTGGGCAGCTCTCTAATTTAGATACTTGATTGAGCATGGGTGCCGAGGCGTTTGATGATGGTGCGCCAGATTGGTGCGGGCACGGCAGGCTTGGCGCGCACCATGCCGTCGACGTCGACACTACCGGCATCGCCGCCGCCAAGCAGCTGCGCATGTTCAATGGAGCAGCCTATGCGAACGGCGCCTACGAGCTTATCCATCGCTTCCGAAAAAGGCCGGCGTAAGAGACCCATGCGTGGGGAATGGTGAAGCGCTGCGATGCCGCCACCGGCACAGATGACAACTCCGCCGCACCACAATTGGTCATGGCGCTCGCATGCCTTGTACAGACGAACGGCGGTCCCACGCGCCTGCTCAGCGCCCTCTTGCGCGGCTCGAATCGCGGCATAGACACGCGTTCCCGTACCGCCAAAGCGCTCAAGAGCCTGCTCGATAGCTGTCAACGTCTCATCGTCAGCCACATCTTCAATGGCCAGTACGATGCCATCGACTACACCGGCATCATCCGCCTCCAAATCGATCGGGCGGGGGAGCGCGGTGCCGGAAAGCTGAGCATAGGCGGCGATGGCATCCTGCAGGTCCCAGAGCAAAAACTCAAGATCGGCGCTCTCGGGAATGCTGACAAACGCGATGTTATGCAGTGCTTTTGGTACATCGCCGCGTGCGGTCGTCTCCATGCCGCCTCCTTTCCGGTTGGTTTCCGTTTAGGTTACACCGTCTGGTGGCGCTCCGCCGCGCTATCCTAGTGCAACCCTTACGAAAGGAACGCCATGCGTCTGCCCATGAATACCTCGCTTGCCACGCTCAAGCCCTCCGGCATCCGCCGGATCAACGCGCTCGCCGCCCAGCATCCGGGATGCATTGCGCTTGCGCTCGGCGAGCCCGATTTTCCCACGCCCGACGTGATTAGCGCCGAGGTGACGGCCTCGCTCGACCGCGGCGACACGCACTATCCGCCCAACAACGGCCGTCCCGCCCTGCGCGAGGCGTTGTCTGCCTACATGGGGGACGCGGGCCTTACGTTTTCGGCCGACGAGGTCATCCTGACCGACGGCGCGACCGAGGCCCTGTCGGCTACGTTTATGGCCATGCTCAACCCCGGCGACGAGGTCATCATCCCCACGCCGGCCTTTGGCCTGTACGAGAGCATCGTCGTGGCCAACCACGCTAAGGCGGTCTTTTTGGATACGGAGCCCGCGCAATTTCAGATTGACGAGGAAGCGCTTCGCGCCTGTGTGACCCCGGCGACCAAGGCCATCGTTATCTGCTCGCCCAACAATCCCACGGGCTGCATTCTTAACGCGGCATCGCTCGACGCCGTGGCGCGCGTGGCGGAGCAGGCGGGCATCTACGTGGTCTGCGACGACGTATACAACCGCCTAGTCTATGTGGATGGCTACGAGCGCTTTGCCCAGCGCCACCCAGAGCTTCGCGATCAGACAGTAGTTATCGAGAGCTTCTCCAAACCCTGGGCCATGACCGGCTGGCGCTTGGGCTGGCTCGCAGCCGCAGCCCCCGTCATCGCCGAGATCGCAAAGGCTCATCAATACCTAGTATCGAGCGCCGTCTCCTTCGAAATGGACGCCGCAGCCCGAGCCCTGACCGTCGACCCCACCCCCATGCTCGAAGTCTACCGAACCCGTCGCGAACGCGTACTCGCAGCCTTAGACGCCATGGGCCTCGACGTAGTTGAACCGGCGGGAGCCTTCTATACCTTCCCGAGCATCAAACAATTCGGCCTAACCAGCGAAGACTTCTGCATCAAAGCCATCAAAGAAGCAAACGTAGCCCTAGTCCCGGGCGACTGCTTCGGCACCGAAGGCCACATCCGCCTAAGCTACTGCGTCTCCGACAAAGACCTGGACGAAGGCCTCCACCGCCTGTCCACCTTCATTTCGACTTTGTAGTCCTCAGGGACGCAACACATCAGCCCACCGACCCAAGCATTATGAGTGGGGGGCGTCAGCCAACGAAAACCCG
>CAJJVE010000256.1:0-2594 GCA_905196265.1 uncultured Collinsella sp.
CCGACCTTGCGGTCCTCGGCGACGGAGCCGGGAACGGTGAAGGCCTGGATGCCCTCGCCGATGATGGCGGCAGCCTCAGAAGCGGACTTGGCGCCACGCTTGACAGCGAGAGCGCAACCGAGGGTATAGGCCCACTCGGCGTTCTGGAAGGCGATGGACTGGGTGTTGTTGACGATCTCACGCGGGTTGAAGCCCTTGTCGGTGCAGATCTGCAGAGCTTCCTCGAGGGAGGCGATGCCGTTGTCGGCGAGGCACTTGTTGATCTTGTCAGCGCGGCGCTCGTAACCTTCGAACGTAACAGTCATAGTTATTTCCCTCCCTTTCTACTCGTGAACCGGGAACACGCTGGCGACGGAGTGAGTCTCCTCGTCGGTGCGCGGGTCGATGTACTTGGCAGCGTTCTCCCACTGACCATAGTGGCCCATAGCGCCAGCGATGGCCTCCTCGGGGGTCTTGCCGGCCTTGACGGCGTCGGTGAACTTGCCGAGGTTCAGGAACTCGAATGCGATGATCTCGTTCTTGTCGTTGAGAGCCATGCGGGTGACGTAGCCCTGAGCGAGCTCGAGGTAACGAGCGCCCTTGGCCCTGGTGCCGAACATGGTGCCGACCTGAGAGCGAAGGCCCTTGCCGAGGTCGTCGAGGGAGGCGCCCACGGGCAGGCCGCCCTCGGAGAACGCGGTCTGGCTGCGGCCGTAAACGATCTGCAGGAAGATCTCGCGCATAGCAACGTTGATGGCGTCGCAGACGAGGTCGGTGTTGAGGGCCTCGAGGATGGTCTTACCGGGAAGAATCTCGGAAGCCATGGCGGCAGAGTGGGTCATGCCCGAGCAGCCGATGGTCTCAACGAGGGCCTCCTCGATGATGCCGTCCTTGACGTTCAGCGTGAGCTTGCAGGCGCCCTGCTGAGGTGCGCACCAACCCACACCGTGCGTAAGACCGGAGATGTCGGAAATCTCCTTAGCCTGGACCCACTTGCCCTCCTCGGGGATGGGTGCGGGGCCGTGGTATGCACCCTTGGCAACGGGGCACATGTTCTCCACTTCCTGTGAGTACTGCATGCCTCTCCTCTCTATCGTGTTGGCGTCCCGTCTGGGGGTCGTGGCTGGCGATTGCCGGGCGACCCTTCGAAAGGGACATGACATGCAGCCCCTATAATACCGCGAAATGCACGGAATATTCGGCGAACGGCTCAGTTTTCGTAGCGAGAAGTCCGGAAGTTTTAATTGAAGCGGTTTAACTCTATATTCTGTGGTCGTGAACCTCCGTAGAGGGGGTCCGTCTTGGGCAAGCTTTTGGTCGGCTCTTGTAAGCGTTGCAGGGGTTGACCTGTTGCAACGGTGCCGTTCGCCGCCTGTTTGCTGCCTTTGGCCGCGCGAGTGTATTGTTTTGCGTGAATGTTTTGATGGCACGCTTCAATCGTGCTGTATTGGATGGCAAGCAGATCCCGGCGAAGGGAGCGCCATGCAGCGCGTTTGGAGAACGGTTACCGGCTTTTACCATGTCTGTGCTCGCGGTGTGGGCAAACAGCTCATCTTTGAGGGCGACGAAGACCGGTGGGAGTTTTTGGAGCTGATGCGCGAGTGCTGCCGCGAGGAGGGCGTGACGGTTATCGCCTGGTGCCTTATGGGCAATCACGTGTATTTGGTGCTTGCAGATTACGAGGACAGGATGAGCGCGGCGATGCACCGTCTGCTTTTGACGTACGCGCGGCGGTTCAATAAACGCACGGGGCGCACAGGCCATCTGTTCCAGAACCGTTTTGACCGGCGTTCGCTCGATACCGATTGGCAGGTGATGGAGGCTATTCGCTCCGTACACGCCGATCCGCAGGAGGTGGGCATCAGTCTCATTGAGCGTTATCCCTGGAGCAGCTTTGCGGAGCATTTGTGCGCTTACGACGGTGACGCGGCTGATGTCGCGAGGGGATTTTCTGATCCTTCTTGCGTGCTTGAGCTTTTTGGTTCTGCCGAGGGCTTTATTGCCCATTCGCTTTCGACGCCCGACGGCTGCGATCCAGCGATGCCCGTTCTGGAAGAGACGGAGTGGGAGCGGCATGCCTTTGCCGAAAAGTTGGCGAAGGGGCTCGGGGTTCCGCTCAACGGGGTTAAAGCCGCGCCGTCGGCGCAGCGCAATATCGTCATTCTTGGATTGCACGATGCCGGTTTTACGGTGCGTCAGATTGAGCGATATACGGGGATTGGCAAAAGTACCGTTTCTCGTATCGTGCGTGCCTGTGCACGAACGGCGGTGCAGACTGGCCGAAACGTGGCGTAGGACTGCCTGTGCACCGCAGCTGGGGTCGCCCATATGCCACAACCATTGTTCTAAAAGCTTGGTACGGTAACTGCACTTCTTAATATGCATAGAAAAATCGCCATCTTGCATAAAATAACGGCTCGGTCCGGGTTTGCCCGTGCCTACCCCCGTCTGCGCCGTGCAAAAAACGGAGTTTTCAGCATCGTTTTGCTGTCGGCACCGCCGCAATCTTGCAACATACGGGTCCCGAAGCTATTGATTCCCGCCGTTGCGCCCCCGAAGCACGTGCCTGCGTCCCGTCAGACCGCGATGCTTGTTCTAAAACACAATATATATGC
>CAJJVE010000257.1:0-2584 GCA_905196265.1 uncultured Collinsella sp.
GCCCCTATATATCATCCCGTGCTCAAACATTCTCGCTTCGCTGCGAAACTGCGCGCGGGACGATATATAGGGGCCTTCCACGGGTAAGCTGCGTTTACGTGCTAGCAGCTACACCAGATTCCCCACCATTAGAATCTGCAAAGGCGAAACCGAAAAATTCAAATGCAGTAAGCCAATGCGACAAAGGGACTGTTCCTTAGTCGCATTGGCTTACTAGAAAAGTAAATTTTGTTTCAAGCGAGTAGCCGCCCGCCCGCCTCTCACACATATCGTTCCACGCGCAGTTTCGCAGCGAGCGAAGCGAAGCGAGAATGTTTGAGCACGGGATGATATATAGGGGCCTTCCACGGGTAAGCGGACATTAAGACGCTAGCGGATGTGCGCTGGCTTATCGCCCCAGTAGAAGCGGCAGAATGCGCGTTTTCTTTTCTGAGGTTTGCCTACGAGTTCCATGGTGGCGATCGCGATGTCTTCGGCTGCGTGGGGGCGGCGTAGTACTTCGCCGTTGATGAGTAGGGCTTTGAGTGATTCGGGATGGTCGTGCAGGTGGCGTAGGGTTACGATGAGCTCTCGTGCCGTGGTGACGTGCATGCTGGCGCCCATGCCGGTGAGCATGGTGGTATTGGCCTTTTCCTGGCCATAGGATTTGCCCAGCAGGATCATCGGCAGATGTGCGCATAGACACTCGGTGACCGTGAGTCCGCCCGATTTGAGGATTGCCAGGTCGCAGCCGTGCATGAGGGCCGCCATGTCGTCGACATAGTCCAGCACCGTGACGTTCTCGAGCTTCATGGCATCGAAGAGCGTCTTCAGCCGGGTGGCATACTCCACGTCTTTGCCGGGCAAAAAGACAAAGTGCATGTCTTCGAAGCTGCGCAGGAAGGGGAGTGTGTGATCCATCGCCGCGCGAAAGCGGACGTAAGGCTGAGGCAAGCTGGCGCCGGCCATTACCAGCACGACGGTCTTGTCGGTGGGGAGGTTGAACTTGGCTAGCTCTTCCTCGCGATTGTAATCCGTGTCGAATCCGACGCGAATAGGAATGCCGGTAATGCGAATCTTTGTCTCGGGCACCTTGCGTGGACGCAGCGTTTCGGCCATAAATTCGTTGGCAACACAGAATAGGTCGGTGTCCTTGTGGGGCCACCAGCCCTCGACTTCGTAGTCGGTCGGTACGCAGATGACCGGATAATCGATACCCGTAATTACGCGGGCGCCCACGGCAACATTGGCTGCCGTGATGTGCGTTGCGACCACGGCTATGGGCCTTCGACTGCGAATATATTCGTTGAAGGCGGGGAACATAATTCGCGACCATGCCGTGCCGCCGCCCCAGAGAAGATGTCCCGTAAGCGTATATCGCCAGGTCAGGTCGTAAATGGGGCGCGTGGCTCCCGTAAAAGAAGCCGCGGTCTTATTGCCGTCGAATTTAATTCGTCCAAAATCAAGGATATCGAGCACTTCAATCTCAACATCCTCGGGGATGCCATTGGTGCCGCGGATGAGATCGAATGCCTGCGCAATCGCATTTGCGGCGGCCTTGTGGCCCGAGCCGACCGACGCGTGCACGATGGTCACGAGAGGTATTTGCTGAGCCAAGAGCGTGGTTTGCTCCGATTGGGGAGTGCTATGCGTGGGCAGGGGAGCGTCGTCGCTCGTCTGCGTTTGATCCATCGATAACTCCCCTTCGACGTTGTAACACGGATTTATCATTGTAGTGCATGAGTGTCACGTTCACGTAAATTTGGGTATGAGCGCAAAGAACGACAACATTTCGACGAGAGGACTCTTTATGACTACCGATCAGACAATCGATGTTGCGATTATCGGCGGCGGCCCTGCGGGCTATGCTGCCGCCATTTATGCGGCGCGCGCCAACCTGACGACGACTGTCCTTGAGCAGGGCATGTCTGGCGGACAGATTGCTACGAGCAACGAGATTGAGAATTATCCTGGCATTCCGCTGCTGAGCGGTGTTGAACTTGGTGAGCGATTCCAACAGCATGCTGAAGGCCTGGGAGCTCAGGTTGAATGGAGTATGGTGACAGGCGTCGATTACGATGCCGATGCGGCTCAATTTACCATCCATCATGATATGGGCGACACGACGGCCAAGAGCGTCATTGCGTGCATGGGTGCCACGCCGCGTCCTGCTGGTTTTGTCGGCGAGGGCACGTATCGCGGTCGTGGCGTTTCGTATTGCGCGACGTGCGACGGCATGTTCTTTCGAGGTAAGCAGGTCTTTGTCATCGGCGGCGGCAATGCTGCCTGCGAGGAAGCCCTGTTCTTGTCAGAAATCGCCAGCAGCGTGACCATCGTGCTGCGTCGCGATCAATTCCGTGCACCCGAGGGCGTTGTGAATAAGGTGCTTGCTAAGGACAATATTTCAGTTAGGTACCAAACTAGTATTGTTGAGCTTTCTGGTGAAGCGATGCCTACGACAATTACATTCAAGGACAATGCGACTGGTGAAATGCACGCTGAGTCCTTTGAACCTGGCTCTTTTGGCATCTTTGTCTTTGCGGGCACGCAGCCACATACCGAGCTTGTTGAGCATCTAGTCGATCTGGCTCCCGACGGCGGCATC
>CAJJVE010000258.1:0-2529 GCA_905196265.1 uncultured Collinsella sp.
CTCCTGATTAAAGTGCGACAGCCCAAAGCCGGGGTGAATGCACTGGCGCAGGATGCCGCCCAAGTGTTGCTCACGCTCCACGATGGCTACGCGCGCGCCGGCCTTATGCGCGGCAAGTGCGGCCGCCATGCCGGCAGGTCCGCCGCCGATTACGACCACGTCGAAGGCCTGTGTTGGCACTGCCTCGTCGGCGCCGTCCGCCGCGATCGTGGCATTCACTTCAAAGCTCGCCATCCTAGCGCACCCCCTTCATAGGTCCCTCAACGAGCCACGAGCCAGTGTCCTCCAGCAGCACTTGGCTGGGCTCGCAGCCCAGCTCGCGCGCCAGGATCGCCACCACGCGGCTCTGGCAAAAGCCGCTCTGGCAGCGGCCCATGCCCGCGCGGCAGCGGCGTTTGACGCCCTCGACCGAAACCGCACCCGGGCGGCGTCGAATCGCGGCCACAATCTCGGCCTCGGGCACCGTCTCGCAGCGGCAGACGATCTGCCCCCATGCAGGGTCGGACTCAATGAGCTCCTCCTTGCGCGCAAGCGGCGCACGGTCGAAGTCGTCCGGCGCGCGGCGAATCGGGTCCCAGTCGGCCCGCTCGTGCAAAGCAACGCCCGCCTCGCGCAGCACCTGCTCCATGCGCTCGGCAATGGCCGGCGCGCTCGCCACGCCCGGCGATTGAATGCCCGCCGCCTGGAACAGCCCTGGCACCACGGTCGACTGTCCAATAAAAAAGTCGTTGGTCCCCTGAATGACCGGACGCCCGCCGGCAAACGCGCGCACCACGCGGCGCGTGTCCAGATCGGGAACCAGCTTGCGCGCTCCCGTCAGTAGCGCGTTCACATCGCTCGCATAAGTCTGTGTGTCGCCCGGCTCGCGCACGGCAGCGGTCGCGGTGATCACGGTGTTGCCGTGTACCGTGCCCGTGACGATAACGCCCTTGGACACCGGCGTGGGCACAGGATAGAGCGGCATGAGCGTACGCGGCTCCTTGTCCAGTACCACGATGTTTCCCTGGCGCCATACCGTCTGAAACTCCTCGGCGCCGGCCATATGCGAGATGTCCGCGGCACCGTTGCCCGCGGCGTTGATCAGATAGCGGCAGCGCACATCGCCGCCAGGCGACACCAGCGTAAAGCGCGCAGCCCCGTCGGCAGCCTCGCCGCCAGCAACCTCAATCGCTTCCACCGGCGCGGAGCGCATAAACGTCACCCCGTTAGCCACGGCGTTTTCCATCGCGGCAATGGCGACCTCAAAGGGATCGACAAAGCCAGTCGAGGGGCACCACAGCGCGCATGCTGCGTCGGTACTGGCACGCGGTTCCAGCTCGTGGATGCGGTCGGGGCCGATAATCGACAGCTCGGGCACGCCGTTCGCCAGCCCGTTGCTGCGAAGCTTCTCCAGTTGCGCTCGGTCCTCGTCGCTAAATCCCAGCACCATCGAACCGGTGCGGCAAAACAAAAAGCCCAGTTCCTGAGCCCAAGTACCATACAGCTCGCATCCTCGAGCGTTGACCTGCGCCTTTACGGTTCCCGGTGCTGGATCGTAACCGGCGTGCACCAGGCCGCCGTTGGCCTTCGAGGCCCCCAGCGCTATGTCGTTGGCCGCCTCGACCACGCAAATGGACAAGTCATAGCGCGCGAGTTGCCGCGCGATGGCGCACCCGGTGATGCCCGCGCCCACAATCGCGATATCAAACGTCTCCGTCACAGTGCCTCCCAGATGAGTTGACAGGCTGTCAATAAAACCATCCTACGGTCTGGACACCTCCAGTGCAGCGGCAATGCGGCGAACAGCCCCGCTGCATCCGCCAACGGCAGGCGAGGGGAGACTCAGGACCATCGGTGACCTCGTCTTCCGCCCCTGGTGTCAGGGGTTTGTCTCGTTCTGTAACAGTAAGCAGAAGAACTGGGTTCCAGATGTTACAGATCGAGACGTTTGTCAGACGGCCCCTCCGTTTGTCTCGTTCTGTAACAGTAAGAGGGGAAAATCGGTCCTATGTGTTACAGATTGAGATTTAAAGTCAGGGAGAGATTTTTCTGTCTCGTTCTGTAACATCTGGGGACCGTTTTGGGGTCTAGATGTTACAGATTTAGATGAACCCATCAGTCGTTTTCGAATGTCTAAATCTGTAACAGATAGAAGGGTTTCTGACCCCTAGTTGTTACAGATTGAGATATTAAACGGAGGGCTCGCCGTTCATCTTGATCTGTAACAGTAAGAACTGATTTTGGAGTCAAGATGTTACAGATCGAGATTGAACTCGGGGAGGGGCCCCTGCGTCTCGATCTGTAACATCTAGACCCGGATTCCGCTCCCACCTGTTACAGATTGAGATGTTTGTGTCTGTGGCGGCCGCCGGACCCCACCAACGTCCCGCTCGAACAACCCCCGTGTTACACTAGCCTGGACTGTAAATATTCCGAAAGGTACACCTCAATGTCCAAATACATCAACGAGCTCATGTCGCCGCAGCTTATGGGCGTCATCTATGCCTTCGTGGGCTTTATCATCGCCCTGTATGTGCTGTCGGTCGTCTA
>CAJJVE010000259.1:0-2524 GCA_905196265.1 uncultured Collinsella sp.
CGCTACTCACTCCCCTTTCCGTCGTTGGTGACGGGAATAAAGCCCGCCTCGCGAATCTGCTTGTCCATCTTCTCGGACGTCACATAGTCAATGTAGTCCTGCGCCTGCTGCGAAGGCGTACCCTTCACGAAGAAGTAAAGGTCGCGCGAGATGGGATATCCGCCGCTTGCGACCGTCTTCTCGGATGCCTCGACATGGTTGACCGAA
Source organism: uncultured Collinsella sp. (assembly GCA_905196265.1). Lineage (GTDB taxonomy): Bacteria > Actinomycetota > Coriobacteriia > Coriobacteriales > Coriobacteriaceae > Collinsella. The sequence goes on from CAJJVE010000259.1 coordinate 208, forward strand.
ACGGCCTTAACCGAGGTCTTGGCGTTGAGGCTCTCGACAAAACCCAGCGAGATGTAGCCAATGGCGCCACGCGAGCGGGACACGACATCGCGTACCTGGCCCGTGCCCGAAAGAACAGCCGAGCGACGATCGAACGGCGTGCCGTCCATCACGATGGTACGGAACGCCTCGCGCGTACCGGACGCCTCGTCGCGGTTGATAACCTGAATCTTCAGGTCCTCTCCGCCGACTTCTTTCCAGTTGGTGATCTTGCCAGTGTAAATATCGCGGAGCTGCTCGGTCGAAAGGTTATCGACCGGGTTGTCGTCGTTCACGATGACTGCGATGCCGTCGTGCGCGATTACGATCGGGGTCAGGCCAAGGTCTTGTTCATCGGCGTTGAGGCCACGAGAGGAGCTGGCGATATCGGCGGTGCCGGCGCTAACAGCTTCGATGCCAGCAGATGAGCCAAGGCCGGAGACGAGCACGTCGATGCCGGTCTCTTCCTTAAAGCCCTCGGCCGCGATCTCGGCAATGGGAAGGCACGTGGTCGAGCCAGCCACGGTGATAGAAGACGTAGAAGACCCCGAGGAGCAGGCACACAGCGTGAGCGTGAGCACTGCCGCGCTCAGGACCGATGCGATCTTTCTCATAGCATCACGCCGATCGCCGCATGGCGCCCGCAGGTGCCGCCCTCGTTGCGGTAGGAATAAAAGCGGTCGTTCTGACGAACGGTGGAAAGCTTGGTGTCCACAATGCCGCTCGCCTCGACGCCGGCGTCCATCAGCGCCTCGCGAATGGCGACGGAAAGATCGAGCATACGAGAAGTGGCGGCGTCGATGCACGCGAACTCGGAGGCAAAGCGGTCCATAAGTTCTTGGGACACCTCGTACTCGTCGCCCAGGATATGTGGCCCAATATAGGCAGAGATGTCGTCCGGCTTGCAGCCAGCCGCCTCGCAGAGCGCTTGGCACGCCTTGGCGGAAATGCGCGCAATCGTACCCTTCCAGCCAGAGTGCACCACGGCAAAGCCGCCGGGAGCCACCAGCACCACGGGAACGCAATCGGCAAAGCAGAGCATCACGGGTACCTCACGGACCGTGCAGACGATGGCATCGCAGCCCTCGGCAATCTGCTCGCGAATGTTCTCGAGATCATCGGCACCGTTCGAGGTCACCGTCACGACATGGTCACCGTGCACTTGATTGGGAACAAGCAGGTTGTGCTCGCACTCGGCAGCCCCTATGGCCTCGAGCGTGCGGCGACGATTTTCTTGAACGGCAAAGGGGTCATCGCCAACATGCGAGCCCAGATTGAGTGAGGAGTACGCATCTTCTGAAACACCACCGGTGCGCTCGGTAAAGGCAAAACGAACATCGTGCGTCGCGCCCTCTACCAACGTAACTCCATCATGGTCGACACGCGAAACGTTGTCCGCACGTGCTGCCATACTAAAGCCTCCTAATAACACAAGTATCGCGGCGAAGCCGCTGCAGTCCGTGCCATACGGCTGCCATACTTCATCAAAAAGGATACCCGCAGCGGTAGGGACCAAACGTAAAGGGAACGTAAGGAGATTGGAGGCTTTCGTTTACAAAGGCAAAACACAACAAAAAGGGTGCGCCCAATCGGACGCACCCCATACAGGTCGCTGAGAAAAACGAACTAGAAGCTGCCGCGCTTGAGGAAGTCAGGAAGCTCAAACTGGTCGTTGCCAAAGTTGGGGAGCTCGGTACCACCGACGTTGCGAGTCGGGGCAGCCTGAGCCGGGCTCGTGGCAGGAGCGGTGCGCTGCGGCTCGGTAGAAGCAGCGGCCTTGCTCTGGGACTGCTGTGCAGCGAAGAGCTCGTCCTGACGGTTGACGTTGGAGTCGGAGAAGCCCGTAGCGATGACGGTAATACGCACCTGATCGCCCAGGGACTCGTCGACAACGGTACCGAAGATGATGTTGGCCTCGGGGTCGACGGCATTGGCGACAACGTCGGCGGCGTCGCTGATCTCCTGGATGCCCAGGTCCTTGGAACCGGCAATGGAAAGCAGGACGCGCGTAGCGCCATCGATGGAGCTCTCGAGCAGCGGGCTGGAAATAGCCTGCTGGGCAGCGTCGACGGCACGGGTGTCCCCAGAAGCGGTACCGATACCCATCATGGCGGTACCGGCCTGCTTCATGATGGTCTTAACATCGGCGAAGTCCAGGTTGATGATACCGGGGACGGTGATGAGGTCGGTGATGCCCTGGGTGCCCTGGGAAAGGACGCCATCGGCGATTGCGAAGGCCTCAAGCATGGTGGTCTTCTTCTCGGCGATGTCGAGCAGCTTGTCGTTAGGGATAACGATC
>CAJJVE010000260.1:0-2522 GCA_905196265.1 uncultured Collinsella sp.
CCGGATGAGAAAAAGACCAGTCCAGCATAGCACGCGCGCGCAATAGTAAAACGCCCGCAACCGACAAGCGGCGATATGTTTACCCGATGCCCAGCGATAGCCTACAAACCCGTTCTAAACGGTCGGCTCAATTCCCAAATGCTCGAATGTGCGAAGCGTTGCCTGGCGACCCTGCGGTGTGCGAATCATCAATCCGCACTGCAGCAGATAAGGCTCATAGACATCCTCGAGCGTTCCCGGGTCCTCGCCCACCGCGCTGGCAAGCGTCGTCAGGCCCACGGCACGGCCGGAGAACGTCTTGGCGAGTGTCTCCAAGATGCGAATATCCATCCAGTCCAGGCCGAGCTCGTCGATCTCGAAAAACTCGAGCGCCTGGCGGCAGATATCGAGCTCGATGGGACCGTTGCCGCGCACCTGCGCGTAGTCGCGCACACGCTTGAGCAGACGGTTGGCAAGACGCGGCGTACCGCGCGAGCGCGAGCCGATCTCGAGCGCGCTGGAATGGTCGATCGTCACACCCAGGATGGTCGCCGAGCGCGTCACAATCTGGGCGAGTTCCTCAACGGTGTAGTAATCCAGGCGATACGAAATGCCGAAACGGTCGCGTAGCGGGCCGGTCAACATACCCGAGCGAGTCGTTGCCGCCACCAGCGTGAACTTGGGGATATCCAGGCGAATCGAGCGCGCAGCCGGACCCTTGCCGATCACGATATCGAGCGCAAAGTCCTCCATCGCGGGATACAGAACTTCCTCGACCGAACGGTTCAGACGGTGAATCTCGTCAATAAACAGCACGTCACCCGGCTGCAAGTTAGTCAGGATGGCAGCCAGGTCGCCGGTGCGCGCGATGGCAGGGCCACTCGTGGTCTTGATCTGAGCGCCCAGCTCGTTGGCGATAACGGTGGCCAGCGTGGTCTTGCCCAGGCCCGGAGGGCCCGAGAAGATCACGTGGTCGAGCGTCTCGCCGCGGCTTTGAGCCGCCTCGATGAGCACGCGAAGGCTCTGCTTGATATGCTCCTGGCCGCAGTAGTCATCCAAGCGCTGGGGACGCAGGGTACGGTCGACATCGAGGTCCTCGGGCGTCAGCTCCGAGCCCACCATGCGCTCGCCGTGCGCCATGGATGACGCCGGCGAGTTGCCGGGCGTCGCCCACAGGTCCTGAGAGTCATCGGCTTCCCACATCACGCATCCATTCCAAGTCGCTTAAGCGCCGCGCCGAGCAGATCCTCGACACGCATATTCTGCCCATCATACCCGCTCAGGGCAACATCGGTCTCCTGCGGGCTAAAGCCCATGGAAAGGAGTGCCGCGCGGGCATCGTCGATGGCCGAGGGAGCAGCAGCGGGCACAGACATCGCAACCTGTCCGGGAATCACGTCGACCGGCACAAAACCCTTGTCCTTGGCAAAGGTGCTCTTGAGCTCCAGGATCAGACGCTGCGCGGTCTTTTTGCCCACACCAGGAACCTTGGCCATGCCCTTGTCGTCCTCGGCCATCACCAGGGAATACAGCTGGCCCACGGTATAGGTGGAGAGCACGGCGAGCGCCAAGCGCGGACCGACGCCCGAGACGGACACAAGCCGATCGAACATCGTGCGCTCGTCCTTGGAGGCAAAACCAAAGAGCGTCATGGCGTCCTCGCGCACCTGCATACGGGTATAAAGGCGAACCTCGCCGCCGGGCGTAGGCAGCGTGGCGGCAGTGCTGCCCGAAATACCGAGCTCAAAGCCCACGCCCGACACATCGACGACGGCCGAGCTCATCGTGGCCTCGACAAGCGTTCCATGGAGCTGGGAGATCATCAGTATCCGGTTCCTCTCTGTTGATAGAACTCGCCACCGGTAAGCGCCCGGGTGCGGCTGAGGTTTACGTGGCAGATGGCACAGGCCAGGGCATCGGCGGCATGGTCGGGATGCGGGTCGTGGTCGAGCTGTGTGAGCGTGCGCACCATGTAGGCGACCTGCCGCTTATCTGCGGCACCGGTGCCTACCACAGCCTGCTTGATCTGCATAGGCGTGTATTCGCCAATCTCGAGCGCGCATTCCGACAGCGCCACGAGTGCAGCCCCGCGGGCATGCGCCGTAGGAATTGCCGAGCGAACGTTGGCGCCAAAGTAAATGCTCTCGATAGCAGCGGTATCTGGTCGATAACGCTCCACGACACCCTTGAGGTCGCGGGCGATATGCGACAGGCGCACCGCGAGCGGACTGCCCGCGCTGGTCTCGATACAACCGTAGGCACGGCAGCGAACCTCGCCGCGTCGCTCCTCGATAATCCCCCAACCCGTATGGGCCAAACCAGGGTCGATACCCAAGATAACCAAGCCAGCCTCCCCTCGCCACAAGCACATCGCAAGGCAAGGCAAGGCCCCGCGCACTATTCACGAACGTCTGTTCTAGAATAACACAACGGGGCCAAGATGCTTAGTTGAAGTATCGGGGTTGGGAGCGAATCCCGTCCCATAGTTAGTTTTGGCTGAAGAATGGGAACTGTCGGGGATCCACCGGCGGTTGCGGCATCGG
>CAJJVE010000261.1:0-2514 GCA_905196265.1 uncultured Collinsella sp.
AGATTCCCACAAGCCTGCTCGCCATGGTGGATTCGTCGGTCGGCGGCAAGACGGCCATCGACCTGGCAGCCGGCAAGAACCTGGCCGGCGCCTTTTGGCAGCCGAGCGTGGTCATCGCTGACGTGGGGTGCCTGGCAACCCTCACGACCGAGCAGTTCGCCGACGGCTGCGGCGAGGTCGTCAAGCACGCCGTGATCGCCGACCCCGAGCTCTTCGCCGAGCTGGAGAAGACCCCGCTCACGCTTGAGCTGCTGAACCACGACGTGGCCCGTGTGGCGCTCATCATCGCCCGCAATATCGACATTAAGCGCGCCGTAGTCGTTGCCGACGAGCGCGAAACCAATCAGCGCAAGCTCCTCAACTTTGGCCACAGCGCCGGGCACGCCGTCGAGGCCTGCGAGCACTTTGAGCTCGGCCACGGCAACTGCGTGTCGATCGGCATGGGCATCATCACGCGTGCCGCAGCCCTGCACGGGATTTGCGACGCCGGGCTGCCCGATCGCATTGAGGAGCTCTGCGCCCGCCACGGCCTCAAGACCCGCTGCGACCTAGATGCCGATGCCGTCTTTGCCGAGGCGCTCCACGACAAAAAGCGCGCGGGCGACACCATCGACCTGGTAATTCCGCACGGCATTGGCCGTTGCAGCATCGACCGCACGCCGCTTTCCACCTTCCACGATTTGATTGCCGAGGGCCTCGGCCAGAAGGGAGACGCATCCGCATGTTAGCCCGCATCACCCCGTCCCCGCTCAAGGGCACTGTTCCCGCCATCGCGTCCAAATCGATGGCGCATCGCCTCATCATCTGCGCCGCGCTTGCCAACGGCGAGACGCACGTTACCTGCAACACCACCTGCGCCGATATCGAGGCCACGGTGCGCTGCCTCACGGCGCTCGGCGCCCGCATCGAGACCGTCGAGGACGGCTTCCAGGTCCATCCAACCATGAAGAGCATTGAATTTGGCCTGCTCAAGGCCCTAGCCGGCGGTACGCTCGACTGCGGCGAGAGTGGCTCCACGCTGCGCTTTATGCTGCCTGTCGCCTGCGCGCTGGGCGCGGAGGCCACCTTCGTGGGCCAGGGCCGCCTGGGTGCCCGCCCGCTCTCCCCGCTTTCGGACGAAATCATCGCCGCCGGTTGCGACCTGCAGGGCCTGGGCGGTTTTCCGCTCAAGACGAGCGGCCGCATGCGCCCGGGCACCTTTGTGCTTCCGGGCAACGTGAGCTCGCAGTATATCTCCGGCCTGCTGCTGGCAGCCCCGCTGCTGGCACAGCCTTCCTGCGTGCAGGTAACCGGCCTCATCGAGAGCCGCCCCTACATCAACCTGACGATCCAGGCCATGAAGGCCTTCGGCGTCGAGGTCAACGTCGAGCGCATTCCGGCCAAGGACGGCCGGCCCGAGGTCACGAACTTCCGCGTGAACAGCGGATCGTACCGCACGCCCGGCAGCGTAGCCGTCGAGGGCGACTGGTCCAACGCCGCCTTTTGGCTGTGCGCCGGCGCCATCGGCACCGACCCCATCACCGTCGAGGGCGTGTCGCTGAGCTCCGCACAGGGCGACCGCAACGTGCTCGCCGCGCTTTCGCGCTTTGGCGCCCGCATCGTGCGCTCCACGAACGCCGCCACCGTCCAGTCCGACAAGCTCGCCGGCTTTGAGATGAGCGCCCACGACATTCCGGACTTAGTACCCGTCATCTCGGCCGTGGCATCGCTGGCTCAGGGCCGCACTTTTATCCGCGATTGCGCCCGTCTGCGCATCAAGGAATCTGACCGTCTGGTCACCACCACCCGCGAGCTCACCGCGCTGGGCGCGCAGGTGCGCATCGCCGGTGACGACCTCATCATCAAGGGCGTCGATGCCCTTACCGGCGGCGAGGTCGATTCGCACAACGACCACCGCATCGCCATGATGGCCGCCATCGCCGCGAGCCGCGCCACCGGCGAGGTCGTGATCCACGGCGCCGAGGCCGTCAACAAGTCCTATCCCGATTTCTTCGACCACTACCGCCTGCTGGGCGGCAAGGTCACGCTCGAGGAGGAATAGCATGTCCTCGACCTTTGGCAACGTTTTGCATCTGAGCATCTTCGGCCAGTCGCACTCCCCCGCCATCGGCTGCTCGCTCGATGGCATTCCGGCAGGTATCGCCGTTGACCTGGAACAGCTGCAGGCCTTTTTGGACCGTCGCGCCCCCGGCCGTGACGAGACCGCGACCAAGCGCCGCGAGGCCGACGCCGTCCACGTTATCGCCGGCATAGTTGATGGACACACCACGGGCGCGCCCATCGCCGCAATCATCGAGAACACCAACACGCGCTCCAAGGACTACTCCGAGCTGCGCCGCAAGCCCCGCCCGGGCCATGCGGATTTCCCGGCACGCGTGAAGTACCACAACATGCACGACGTCGCCGGCGGCGGACACTTCTCCGGCCGCCTGACGGCGCCCTTATGCATCGCGGGCGGCATCGCGCTGCAGGCGCTCGAGGCCCGCGGCATTAACGTGATGGCGCACGTGGCGC
>CAJJVE010000262.1:0-2510 GCA_905196265.1 uncultured Collinsella sp.
CCGCATGCCACAGAGAGCGGGGAGCGCTGAGAACCCGTGCATGCGACCGATGAAAATCACCCCGGAGCTGCGATCCCAACGGACGTGCCGCGCAGGTTCGTCTTAGTAGACATCGCCGAGATGGCCGTCGATACAGGCCAGCCGAGTAACGGATGCGAGCGCGCGAATACGCGGGCGAGGGCATCTAAGCTGGGTGGTTAAGCGAAGAGCTTTTACGGGCAGACTGCCTGTTTTGTGGCGCTTCGTCCCAGCTTGTAGGGACGGGCGCTTTTTTGGTGCCCAGAGGGCGTGCGCGCCCACGACATGAAAGGGGTACCGTGGCAAACGAGTACAAGCAGACGATGAATCTGCCCAAAACCGGATTTCCCATGCGTGCCGGTCTTTCCAAGTCCGAGCCCAAGCGACTCAAGGACTGGCAGGACAACAAGGTCTACGAGCAAGTTCTAAAGAAGAACGAGGGGCATAAGAAGTTCGTGCTGCACGACGGCCCCCCGATCCACATCGGCCATGCCATGAACAAGATCTCCAAGGACATGATCAACCGCTACTGGATGATGCAGGGCTATGAGGTTCCTTATGTCCCCGGTTGGGACTGCCACGGTCAGCCGATTGAGCACAAGGTCGAGGAGAAGCTCGGCACCGAGAAGTTCAACCAGACCTCCACGGCTAAGATCCGCGAGCTTTGCAATAAGTTCGCTGTCGAGAACATCGAGCTGCAGAAGGCCGGCTTCCGTCGCCTGGGCGTGCTCGGCGATTGGGACAACCCGTATCTGACGCTCTATCACCAGCATGACGCCGCCGACATCGAGGTCTTCAAGGCTATGTTCGACAAGGGCATGATCTATCGCGGCCACAAGCCCGTCCACTGGTGCAAGCACTGCCACACCGCACTCGCCGAGGCCGAGATTGAGTACTCTGACGAGACGAGCCCCTCCATCTTCGTTCGCTTTGAGATGACCTCCAAGCCTGCCGGCCTCGAGAACTTCGACGGCCCGGTCGACTTTATCATCTGGACGACCACGCCGTGGACCATCCCCTCCGACCAGGCAGTTTCTCTCAAGCCCGGTGCCGCCTACGTCGCCGTTGAGCACGATGGTCGTGCCGAGGTCATGCTCGAGGACCTGGCTCCCAAGTGCTGCGAGGAGTTTGGCTGGGAGTACACCCCGGTCATGGTCGACGGCAAGCCCTACGTGGTTCCCGCCGAGACCTTCCACCACATCCACTACAAGCAGCCGATCTTTGACGGCGTTGAGGGCGTGGCGCTGCTGGCTGATTACGTCGGTGTCGATGACGGTACCGGTATTGTCCACAACTCGCCCGGCCACGGCGTCGACGACTACTTTGCCTGCCTCAAGGAGGGCATCACCGACATCTGCATGCCGGTCGATGACGATGGCAAGTTCTATACCGGTGAGGAGTTTGGCACCGGCGGCCCCTTCAGCGGTATGGATACCGACGAGGCCAACCCGCACATCATCGAGTTCCTGCGCGAGCGCGGCACCCTGGTCCTCGAGAAGAAGATCACGCACAGCTATCCGCACTGCTGGCGCTGCAAGCATCCGGTGCTCTTCCGTGCTACCGACCAGTGGTTTGTCTCGATGGACAAGACCGGCTTGCGCGAGCAGGCTGGCAAAGAGGTCCGCGAGAACGTCAAGTGGTATCCGGCGCATGCCGCCAACCGCATCGGTGCCATGGTCGAGCAGCGTCCCGACTGGTGCATCAGCCGTCAGCGCAACTGGGGCGTGCCCATCCCGAGCTACACCTGCGCCGACTGCGGCGAGAAGGTCATGAACGACGCCACGCTCGACGCCGTCATCAAGCTCTTCCACGAGAAGGGCTCCGACGCCTGGTTCACCGACGCTCCTGAGAGCTACCTGGGCGAGGCCTGCATCTGCCCCAAGTGCGGCGGCCATCACCTCAAGGCCGATAAGGACATCCTCGACGTGTGGTGGGACTCCGGCGTGTCTTGGAAGGCCGTCTGTGAGTATCGCCCCGAGCTGGAGTATCCGGCGGACGTGTATCTCGAGGGCTCCGACCAACACCGCGGTTGGTTCCAGAGCTCGCTGCTCACTTCGGTGGGTGCCAACGGTCATGCTCCGTACAAGGCAGTCGTCTCGCAGGGCTTCACGCTCGACGGCCAGGGCCGCAAGATGTCCAAGTCGCTCGGCAACGTCATCGACCCCAATAAGGTCTGTGACGAGATGGGCGCCGACATCATCCGCCTGTGGGTCGCCTCCGTCGACACCAGCTCCGACGTTTCCATCGACCACGAGATTCTCGCTCGTACGTCCGATGCCTACCGTCGTTTCCGCAACACGCTGCGCTTCCTGCTCTCCGAGCTCGAGGGTCAGTTTGAGCCCGAGACCGATGGTGTCGCCTTTGCCGACCTGCTGCCGCTCGACAAGCTCATGGTTGCCCGTCTGACCCAGGTCCAGGCCGAGGTCGACGATGCCTACGCCAGCTATGAGTTCCCGCGCGCCTACCGTGCGCTCTACGACTTCGTGGTTACC
>CAJJVE010000263.1:0-2507 GCA_905196265.1 uncultured Collinsella sp.
CCGCGCAACTTCTACAGCTTGCGCAGGCCCTCTTCCAGGCCAGTCTTGCTGTCGGTCTTCTCGTCACGCATCTTGATGACGCGGGCGGGGACACCGGCCACGACGGCGCCGGCGGGGACGTCCTCGACGCACACGGCACCGGCAGCCACGACGGCGCCCTTGCCCACGCGCACGCCCTCCAGGACCACGGCGTTGGCACCAATCATGACATCATCCTCGATGATGACGGGCGTGGCACTCGCGGGCTCAACGACGCCTGCCAGTACGGTGCCGGCGCCGATGTGGCAGTTCTTGCCCACGGTGGCGCGACCGCCCAGCACGGCGCCCATATCGATCATGGAACCCTCGCCGATAACGGAGCCGATGTTGATGATGGCGCCCATCATGATGACGGCGCGGTCGCCGATCTCGACGCGGTCGCGGATGATCGCGCCCGGCTCAATGCGGGCGTTGATGCCCTTAAGGTCGAGCATGGGGACGGCGGAGTTGCGGCAGTCATTCTCGACGTCGTAGTAATCGATGGAATCGGCATTGGCGTCCAGGATGGCCTTGAGTTCCTCCCAGTCGCCAAAGACGGTCTTGCCGCGACGACCACCGTAGACGTGCGCATCGCCCCACTGGACCTTCATGCCGGGCTTTTCGCGCACGTACAGCTTGACGGGCGTCTTTTTGGGCGCGGTGGCGATGTAGTTGATAATCTCCTGTGCATCCATCTCGGCTGCGTTGCTCATTTGCTATCTCTCCTTTGGGTGGATTCGGTTGATTCCTGGTTAGGCAAACATGACCTGGTCGAACGTATAGAAGCCGTGCTCACGGGTGACGAGCTTCTGCGCGGCTGCCAAGGCGCCGTTGACAAAGATCTGACGGCTCGTGGCGCGGCCATAGACGGGGTGGTAGCCTGCCTCGGGCTCGGCTTCGACGACGGCATCGAGCAGCAACTTGGCTGTGCCGCTGGGGGCATCGACCTTTTGGTTGTGGTGCGTCTCGACGATCTCACAGTCAAAGCCGGGCAGCTCGCGTGTGGCCTGCGCTACCAGATGACGCAGGGCTGCAATACCGATGGAGTAATTGCCCGAGTGCATAACGCGGGCATTCTGGCCCAGCTCGCGCAGGCGGTCCATCTGCTCGGGGGTGTAGCCCGTGGTGCCCGAGACCAACGCGGCACCCGTGCGCTCGACATAGGCGACGACGGCATCGAAGGTAACGACGTTCGAGAAGTCGATGATTACATCGGCGGCCGGTGCGTTCTCGAGCTCGCTCAAATCGAAGCCAATCTGGGCGACGATGTCAAAAACGGGCTGACCGGCGGCGTCGACAACGCCCTCGGCGGTGGTTCGGATGAGCGAGCCCATGCGGCCCGTTCCCATAATGACGGTCTTAATCAAGCAGACCAGCTCCCTTCAGAGCATCGGTAAGTGCAGCGCGCGTGTCGTTGGCCATGGGGCATAGCGGCATGCGGTAGCTTGCCTCGATCATACCCATCTGAGCGAGCGCTTCCTTAACGGGGATGGGGTTGACCTCACTAAAGAGGGCGTTGATGAGCGGCTGACCGGCAATCTGGATATCGCGGGCACGTGCCACGTCACCGTCCAGATAGGCGCGGCACATGTCATGCACGAGCTGCGGCTGAACGTCGGCCCACACGCTAATGGTGCCCGAGGCGCCCAGGCTCATGAGCGGCACGGTGAGCGCGTCCTCGCCCGAGTACATGCGGAAGTCGTCGGACAGCAGGTGAGCGATCTTGGCCGCGTAGGCGACGTTGCCCGAGGCTTCCTTAATACCCATGATGTTGGGGTGCGCGGCCAAGCGCTCTACGTTGCGCTCGCTGATGCCGCAGCCGCAGCGGCCGGGGATGTTGTACAGGATGCAGGGGATGTCCACAGCATCGGCGACGGTCTTAAAGTGCTGATAGATACCCTCTTCATTGGACTTGTTGTAGTAGGGGGTGATGAGCAGCAGGCCGTCGGCTCCCAAGCCCTGGTAGGTGAGCGACTTGGTGAGCATCGTCTGCGTGGAGTTGGAGCCCGAGCCGGCGATGACGGGGATGCGGCCTGCGACTTGCTTGACCACGGCGGCGACGACGGAGTTGTCTTCGTCATCGGTCATCGTGGCGCTCTCGCCGGTGGTGCCCAGGGTGAGGATGGCGTCGGTGCCGTTTTGCAGGTGGAAATCGATAAGGCGCTCGAGTGCGTCAAAGTCGACACTGCCGTCCTTTTTAAATGGCGTAACAAGGGCGACGATTGAGCCCTCGAGATTGCGGATATCCATGTTTTTCTCCTTCGCGTCCGCGATCTGGATGCGTTTGTTCCATTGGGCGGCGATGGCCAGGCGCTCGTCTTGGGCGCGACGGCGGGCACTTTCGGCGCGCGACTTGGCCAGCAGCTCGCGGCCGCTCGGCAGCACGTCGAGCGTGGCAAAGTAGTCGCCCGGGCGCTCGGCACGGCGAATGAGATCTGCCGAGCCGTCGGGGCGCAGCAGGACCTCGGCGGAGCGCAAGCGTCCGTTGT
>CAJJVE010000264.1:0-2494 GCA_905196265.1 uncultured Collinsella sp.
CACACAAGCTCAAATCCCGCTCGCGTATCGAACGCCCCCGCAAAGGTGAGCGCGGCGACCTCGCCCAGCGAGAATCCCGCACAGGCGGCAGGCACCACGCCGCGCTCACGCAGGGCGACGGCGACAGTCAAGTCGTGCACGAACACGCAAGGCTGCGTGTTCTCAGTCTGCGAGAGCTCCTCCTTGGAGGCGCTCCGGCACTGCTCACTGGTTCCCGGACGCACCTCGTCGGCGATCGCAAACACCTCGGCAGCCGCCGGTGATGCCTCGATGAGATCGACGCCCATCGCGGGATGCTGGGCACCCTGACCGGCAAACAGAAACGCTACGCTACCCATGCGGACGCACCCTTCAGGACATGCTCAGCGCCATCGACCAGATCGTCGACGATTTCGCGTGCGCTCTGGCGTTCGTTGACCATGCCGGCAATCTGTCCGCACAAATACGAACCCTCTTCGTAATTACCGTCCTTTGCGGCTTTACGAAGCGCGCCCGTGCCCATGGCCCCAAGCTCCTCGGGGCTTGCGCCCGCCGCCTCGTTCTTGGCATACGCGTTGGTGAAGGGGCTCTTGAGGGCGCGAACCGGATGTCCCGTCGAGCGACCGGTCGCACGCGTCGACGTGTCGCCTGCCTTGAGCACCAGCTCTTTGTACTGTTCGGATACGGTGCACTCGTTTGCGACCAGAAAGCGTGTTCCCACCTGGACGCCGGCAGCGCCGAGCATAAAAGCGGCCGCCACGCCGCGGCCATCGGCGATGCCGCCAGCCGCAACCACGGGAATATCGACCGCATCGGCAACCTGCGGGACAAGTGCCATCGTCGAGGTCTCGCCAATATGGCCGCCTGATTCGGTGCCCTCGGCAACCACGGCAGTGGCTCCGCGACGCGCCACGAGACGCGCCAGCGCCACCGAAGCCACGACGGGAATAACCTTGATGCCCGCCTCGTTCCACGCCTTCATGTACTTGGTGGGATTGCCGGCACCGGTCACCACAACGGGCACCTGCTCATCAATCACCACTTGTGCGACCTCGTCGACAAACGGGCTCATGAGCATAACGTTGACGCCAAAGGGCTTATCCGTCTTGGCGCGCAGCTCGTGAATCTGATCGCGCAGCCAGTTTGCGTCGGCATTCATGGCCGCGATAATCCCTAAGCCGCCTGCCTCGGACACGGCAGACGCCAGCGAGGCGTCGGCAATCCAGGCCATGCCACCCTGGAACACGGGTTTTTCGATGCCGAGCAGATCGCAGAGAGGAGACTTGAGCATCACTACTTCTCCAATGCCGCCTCGACCGTATCGACAAACTCGCCGACCGTCTTGGGGTTCTCCTCGGTATCGAGCTCAATGCCAAACTCGTCCTCGACGGCAACGAGGATCTCGACGGTACCCAGGCTGTCGAGGCCAATCTCCTCGAGCGTGGACTCGGGCTTCATCTCGACATCGTCAAGGCCGGCGGTCTCACGGATAACGTCGCAAACGCGCTCGAATGTCTTCTGATCTGCCATGGTAGTTCTCCTTTGTTTGTGCCCCAGGGGCGTTTTCATTTCCTATGTGCAACTACTTCCAGCGAAGTAGATAGCCACCTACATCCAAGCCGGCGCCAAATCCGACCAGGGCGATGGTGTCGCCCGCGTGCAGCGCGCCGGTATTTGTCAGTCGATCGAGAGCAAGCGGAATGCAAGCGCTCGAGATGTTGCCGGTTTCACGCAACGTTCGGACCACACGGTCGTCCGGCACACCCAAGCGCTTGACCGCCTGGCTCAAGATCCGTTCGTTAGCCTGGTGGAATACAAAGTGGTCGATGTCCTCGACCGCGATGCCCGCGTCGCAGGCGAGCTTGTTGACCGTGTCGCAGATGGCATTGACGCCAAACTTGAAGACGCGACGGCCGTTCATGGACAGCACACTCTCGCCATCTGCGGAGGCCTTAAACGGCGAGGTGCCGACCAGTCCGGGAACGCGCAACGTCTCGACGTCGGGCGCCGTCGAGAGCTCAACAGCAAGGGGATTCTCTCCCCCAGCCTCTATGACCGCAGCACCCGCGCCATCGCCAAAGAGCACGCACGTGGCACGGTCGGTCCAATCGAGCGCGCGCGTCATCTGCTCGGCGGCAACGACCAGCACGTGCTTGGCGCGACCGCGGGCGATATAGCCCTCGGCGACATCGAGCGCAAATACGAAGCCGGCACAAGCCGCCGAAACGTCGAAGGCCTGACATGTGGCACCCAGGCGCTCAGCAACGGCGCACGCTTCGGCAGGAACGAGATGATCGCCCGTCGTCGTCGAGCAGACGATAAGATCCAGCTGGCTCGCATCGATTCCGGACGTCTGGAGCGCTTGCTCGCTCGCTGCCACGGCAAGGTCGTCGAGCGACTCGGTGGTGCACACATGGCGGCTCTTGATCCCCGTGCGGGTAAAAATCCACTCATCCGAGGTATCGAGGAACTCGGACAGCTCGTCATTGGAAACGCTGCGCTCGGGAAGCGCCGA
>CAJJVE010000265.1:0-2477 GCA_905196265.1 uncultured Collinsella sp.
CGGGCGGGTCGGTCGCAAGCGTTGCCGTCGCCTGCCACGAGGCGGGCCATGCCGCCCAGCGTCAAAGCGGTTACGCCATGATGAAGGTGCGCACCGCCCTGGTCCCGGTCGTCAACTTTACCCAGAACACCTGGACCATCGTGCTGCTCTTGGGCCTGTTTATGAACATTGCCGGGCTCACGACCCTCGCGTTGATCTTCTTCTCGTTTAGCGTGCTGTTCCAGTTGGTTACGCTGCCGGTCGAGATCGATGCCAGTCGCCGCGCCGTGGCGTATATCGAGCAGTCGGGCATGAGTTCCAAGCAGGTCAACGGTGCCAAGAAGGTGCTGACGGCAGCCGCGCTCACCTACGTGGCGGCGGCGCTCACCTCGATCGTTCAGCTGCTCTACCTGATGGCTCGCTACAACAGAAACTCCAACCGATAACAAATTGGGTCGCTGGGCGCCGCGGGGATTCGTGTCCTCGCGGCGCTGTACTATGTGTTGGACTTGAATTTGCGCAGGGCCGGAGCCCTTGTGCACGATGACGAAAGGAGGCTGCGTGGCAGGCTGGAATCTAACCGGCAATGCCGTTTCCGCCGAGTTCGACGGTTCGGATGAGCAGAAGCGCAAGGAGCTCAGCGTGAGCCAGGCGGTAGAGATCGCTGCCGGTGCGCTCGATGCCATTCCGCAGCTGAGCGTCCTGGGCGAGGTCACGGGTTTCCGCGGTCCCAATGCGCGAAGCGGCCACTGCTACTTCCAAATCAAGGACGACTCGGCGGCCGTCGACTGCATCATCTGGAAGGGCGCCTACCTTAAGCGCACCTTCGATCTGCGCGACGGCATGCAGGTGAGCTTTAAGGGTAGCTTCAATCTCTACAAGCCTACGGGTCGCATGAGCTTCGTTGCCCGCTCGTTCTCGCTGGCGGGGGAGGGCTTGCTGCGTCAGCAGGTGGCTCAGTTGGCTGAAAAGCTGCGTCGTGAGGGCCTGATGGATGAGGCGCGCAAACGCCGCATCCCGGTGTTCTGCTCGCGCGTGGCGGTCGTCACCTCGCTTTCGGGTGCCGTAATCGACGACGTCAAGCGTACGCTGCGCCGTCGCAACCCGCTCGTCGAGCTTGTCTGCGTAGGTACTAAGGTTCAAGGCGAGGGTGCGCCGGCAGAGCTTATTGAGGGCCTGCGCCGTGCCGCTTCCATTACGCCGGCGCCCGACTGTATTTTGTTGGTGCGCGGTGGCGGCTCCTTTGAGGATCTCATGACCTTTAATGATGAGGAGCTTGCCCGCGCGGTGGCGGCTTGCCCCGTGCCCGTGGTGACCGGTATCGGGCATGAGCCCGATACCTCGATCTGCGACATGGTGAGCGACCGTCGCGCCTCCACGCCCACGGCGGCGGCCGAATCGGTGGCACCGGCTATGACGGAGTTGGCCGACGTGCTCGAGACGCGCCATCAGCGTCTGGGCGCCGCGATGGGATCGATGATTGGGTCGAATCAGGTTGATTTGGAGATGCTCGATCAGCGCGGTCGCCGTGCCTGGGATGCCTATACGGCTCGCTTGGGCGATGCCCTCGATGCCGCCGCATGCCGCCCGTGCCTCAACGATCCAACGTTTATGGTCGAGCGTCGCGAGTCTGAGCTTGCGCTGACTGCCGATCGACTGTCGGGCGCCATAACGCGTTCGGTTGGGGCCTTCCGCTCCAACTTCGAGCGTCTGCCCGAGCGCTTGATCGCAAGCACCTCGGGGCTCGATGGCAAACGCCATGCGCTCACGCTTGCGAGTTCCCGTCTGGAGCATCAGGGGCGCACGATGCTCAGCAAGCCCGCGTCCGACCTGGGCCGAGCTGCTGCGTCGCTCGATGCCTTGTCGCCGCTCAAGGTGCTTGCCCGCGGTTACTCCATCGCGTACAGCGATGACGGTGTGGCTACGAGCGCCAAGACCTTTAAGCCCGGCGATGCCATTCGCGTGCGCATGGCAGACGGCAACGTGGCGGCAACGGTCGATACGGTCGAGTAGGCCGCGTTTCATAGCGATAAACCTTTAGGAAAGGAAACAGATATGGCAGAGAAGACCCCGGTCGAGCAGCTTACGTACAAGCAGGCCTCGCAGGAGCTGGAGCTCATCATCCGCAGCCTGGAGTCGGGCGACATGGAGCTCGAGGAGTCGCTCGAGAGCTACACCCGCGGCGTTGAGCTCCTCAAGAGCCTGCGCACCCGCCTGTCCGATGCCGAGCAGAAGGTCTCGGTGCTCCTGAAGGACGTCGACGGCAACGACGTGCTCGCCGACGGCGAAGCCGCCAACACCGACGACAGCCTCTCGTTCTAATCACCTCGCAGCCTACTTTGGGGTAGTTTTTGGGACGGGGCTTTTTTTGACTACCCTTGCGCGACGGCTTGCCGAGCGCTTGCGCTTGCGAAAAAGTAGTCAAAAAAGCCCCGTCCCAAAAAGACTACCGTGGTCTGTGAGAAAGGAACCAACCATGTGTGATTGCATCTTCTGCA
>CAJJVE010000266.1:0-2449 GCA_905196265.1 uncultured Collinsella sp.
GGGGGTCAAGGGGTCGCTGGTTCGAATCCAGTCGTCCCGACCAGAAGTTTGCAGGTCAGGCACTAAGTGCCTGACCTTTTTTGTTAAGAATCAACAGATTAAGCAACGAAGAATCAACGACTGTTCCGCTCAATACCGTCCTCCATATGTCTGGACTCTCTATGCTTACGCTGGATAGACATCGCCAGAACGGGTATAGTATCGAAAGTTTTGTCGTTTACCAGCGGGGGAGTCCTGTGGGCATTAAGAAGAAGATCAAAAAGGAGCTTATCGGCACTTCCGATTACCCGTCGAATAAGATCTTTACGATCTCCAATTTCATCACCTTTACGCGCCTGATCCTCACGCTCGTCTTCCTGTACCTGTTTGTGACGGACAACAACCGTATCGTCGCCATTGTCATCTATGCCATCGCGGCCTCCACCGACTGGATGGACGGTCAGATTGCCCGCATGACCAAAACGGTCTCGTGGCTCGGCAAGGTTATGGACCCCATCTGCGACCGCGCGCTGCTGTTTACCGGCGTGTTGGGCCTGGTGGTCCGCGGCGAGTTGCCCATTTGGGTCTGCGTGCTCATTATCGGCCGCGATATCTACCTGGGCATCGGCTCGCTCATCGTGCGCCATTATCACCCTCGCCCCATCGACGTCGTCTTTCCCGGCAAGATTGCCACGGCACTGCTCATGACCGGCTTCTCGCTCATGCTGTTGGGCTTTCCCGTCGTGGACGGCTGGCATCTGCTTCCCGCCACGCTCACGGCATTCCCGGGCCTCAACGGCAGCTCGGTGCCCCTCGGCATCTTCTTTGTGTACGGCGGCGTGATGTTCTCTATGCTCACCGCTGTCATCTATTCCATTAAGACTTTCTCAACCCCGAAATCGAAGACTGATTCATTGGGGTATGATTACGTACGGTTCATTCTTTGCGGCGTGGCCGCGTTAGATAGGGGTTGTCATGGACAACAAGGTTAACAATATGCCTCAGAACGATAAGACTGCGGACGCTACCTGCGTTTTCCGCGTTCCTTCGAGCGATGTCACCGTTCCCGACCTTATGGCCAACGTGCGCATCACCGCTCCGGTTCTGTCCATCGTCAAGGGTCCGCAGACCGGAGCTGCCTTTGAGCTCGAGGACGACGTGACCACCATCGGCCGCGATCCCGCGAACGGCATCTTCCTCAACGACATGACTGTCTCGCGCAGCCACGCACGCATTATTCGTGAGGGCCTGGGCGCCCGTATTGAGGATCTGGGCTCGCTCAACGGCACCTGGGTCGACGGCGCCATCGTCAACGGTGCTCCGCTGCACGACGGCTCTTCCGTTCAGATCGGTACGTTCACGCTCATCTACCACGAGAGCACGCCGGAGCGCATCGAAACCGGTGAGTAGGTAATGGCCGAACGCAACTATCCAAGTCGTCAACCTTCTTCGAGGCGCATACCCCGATCTATCGAACTCAAAAATTAGATTTCTAGAAGATGAGGGGCTCATCACCCCTCATCGTACGCCTAAGGGGTATCGCCAGTACTCCAAGGAAGACGTTGACCGCCTCGAGGTCATCCTGCACCTGCAGAAGACCCGCTACATGCCGCTCAACGTCATTAAGCAGCGCTTGGAAAACGCAACGGACCTGTCCACTTTGGCTTACGAGGTGGGTCTTCTGTCCGATGTTCCGCTTAAGACGGAACCCAAAGAGACCAAGCAAAAGCTGCATCCCATCGAGACCATTCCCGACATGCTCGGCGTCGAGATCTCGTTTATCCGCTCCCTTGCCGAGAACGATCTTATCCGCATCATCAAGAGCCCGCAGAACCGAGAACTCGTCGATGGCCGAGATTTCCCGATTATCCGTTACTGCTCGGAGCTGTCGCGCTTCCACATTGAGCCGCGCAACCTGCGTCAGTACGTATCGTCGGCAAACCGCGAGTCTTCGATGTTTGAGCAGGTTCTCGTGAGCATGCTCGGCATGGATACCTCCGATGACGAGCGCGACGCCAAGCTCGAGCGCGCTTTTAAGAAGCTGCACGATCTCACCGAGGGTGTGCACACCGCGCTCCTTAAGAACCGTGTCTTTGAGTCGCTCAACGCCGTGGTCGAGGACGCTGACATCGATGCTCTCGATGAGGAGATCGCGCGTTCCGAATCCACCAAGGCCAAAAGCGATGGGGCAAGCGTTCCCGCGGTTACCGCGCATGACGAGTCGCTCGTGCAGCCGTCCAAGGTCGTCGTCCCCTCGCATAGCTCGTCTGCTAACACGAGTAAATAACCGCCGTCCAACCGGCAATCCATGAAAGGTCACGCCATGTACGACTTCGAATCTCATATCGTCGATATCCCCGACTATCCCGAGCCCGGAGTCGTCTTTAAGGACATCACGCCGCTCTTTGGCAATCCCGAGGCTCTGAAGGCCATGGTGGATGCCCTAGCTGAGCATTTTGCTGGCATGGGT
>CAJJVE010000267.1:0-2440 GCA_905196265.1 uncultured Collinsella sp.
GCGCGCTGCTGGGCAATTTTGGCATCATTGTCGGCGGCACCGCTGCCGGTCTGTTTGACGTTATGACCGCACAGGGCATTGTTAAGTCCCTGGGTATGGGCCTCATGATGGGCTTTGGCGTCGCCGTCGTCCTCAAGGACATCTTGCCGCAGGTCGCCGGTATCGTCCGCGGCCTCGCCGCCGACAGCTCCACCGACACCGACGAGCAGTCGCTCATCTCGGGCTCCCTTAAGCTCGACGCCGGTATCATCGGCCTGGGCGCTGCCGCCATCGCCGTGATCATCGCCATCGTGCTCGACCTTGGCCCCGTTCCGGCCGTCATCGTCACGCTGTTCACCTTTGTCACCACCATCATGAGCGCGCAGAGCTGCGGCCAGACGGGCATCGACCCCATGGAGATCTTCGGCCTCATCGTCATGCTCATTGTTGCCGCCTTCGCACAGCTCGCTCAGGTCAAGCTGTTTTTTATCGCCGGCATCGTGGCCGTAGCGTGCGGCCTTGCGGGCGACGTCATGAACGACTTCAAGGCCGGCGCCGTGCTGGGCACCAACCCGCGCGCACAGTGGGTCGGGCAGGCCATCGGCGGCATCGTGGGCGCCCTGGTCGCCGCAGCCGTCATGGTCGCGCTCGTCACCGCCTATGGTCCGGACGCCTTCGGCCCCGACAAGAGCTTCGTTGCCGCGCAGGCAAGCGTGGTCGCCACCATGGTCTCGGGCATCCCGAGCGTGCCGTGGTTCGCAGGCGGCTTTATCGCCGGCATCGTCATGTACTGGCTCGGCATTCCGGCCATGATGATCGGCCTGGGCGTGTACCTGCCGTTCTATATGTCGCTCACGGCTTTCCTGGGCTCCTGCGTTAAGCTCGTCTACGACAAGTGGGCCGCTCACCGCGACGCCGAGGCCGGTCTTTCGGACGAGGAGAAGGCCGCCAAGGACGCCGCCTTCCAGGAGCAGGGCCTGGTTGTCGCCAGCGGCCTGCTGGGCGGCGAGTCTATCGTCGGCGTTATCCTGGCGTTTGTCTCTGTTGGCCTGAGCCTGCTGGGCTAAACCCAATAACAACGCACCCGTGCAGAGCGCGGGGTCGGAGACCATCCGGCCCCGCGCTTTTTTGTCTATTTGACTCTTATGATCCTCACGGCGTTTTTAGTCATGCCGATTGGCCTGACTTCCAGGTCAACAAACCCTGTCTGACACCTCGCTCAACGCGGTGTAGAGTAAAGACGACGGGCGGGATACGCGGCACGTGCCAGAACGAGGTGGACATGGAACTCGATAAACAACAGCTCAAGCGACTGCGCGAGCGCCATCATCGGCGCCACGGCATCCGCCCCGCCCACAGCGAGGCCATGGAGAACGCAAGCCGCTTTCTAAAGCGGGCATTCAACATTCGCGAGGGACGCGCGCCCTATCACGTGATTCGCAAGCGCTTTGTAAACGGGGCGCGCCTGACTGGCTCACACTTATGCATCTTGATCATTGCCATGTTGATCGCGAGCATCGGCCTCGATATCGACTCGGATATCGCCATTGTAGGCGCCATGCTCATCTGCCCGCTCATGGGCTCGGTCCTTGCCATGGCATACGGCATCGCCACGCTCGACCGCGAGATTACCCTTGAGGCCGTCGCGAGCTTGGCTCTGCAGATGGCCTTTTGCCTGGCCACGTCCACGTTGTACTTTAAGCTCTCGCCCCTTGGCACCACCACGGCCGCCATCATCGACAATTCGACACCGACTGTGTGGGACCTTGCCGTCGCGCTCGCGGGCGGCTTTGCGGGTGGCCTGGGCAACTCGCGCGACCAGGAACCCGCCACGCTCATCGCCGGGGTGGCTGTGGCGACCGCGCTCATGCCGCCCCTCTGCGCGGCGGGCTATGGCATCGCCATCGCAAGCGGGTCACTGTTTCTCTCGGCGCTTTACGAGTTTGGCATCAACGTGGTCTTTATCGCACTCGCGGCCGAAGCCGTTCTGCTTCTTTTGCGCGTGCCGCTCAAGCGCGACCTCAACGGCGACGGCATTGTGACTGCCGAGGAAGATGCCGAGGTCGACGAGCTATCACGCAAGGTGCGCCGCCGCATCATTGTGGGCACGGTAGTCTTTGCCATCCCCTGCATCGTCATGACGGCGGGGTCTATTGGCTCGGCGCAGTCCGGCGTGCAGGACGGCTACGGCGTCACCGAAACCACGCGCGAGCTTGCCGCGGTGCTGCCAGGCTTTAAGGATTACACCGTCGCCGTCGAAACCTCAGCCACCGAAGGCGACGAGGAGGGCATCGTCGAGCGCGAGGTTGTCGCCCATGTGACGACAAGCGAGGCGCTTGGGGCACACGACCGTCACATCGCCCGCAAGCTCATCGACCTCAATGTGCCCGAGCTCGATCGCGTGGAGTTCGATGTGAAGTGATGCCGGCGCGGGATGAATGCTCACACAGACGCAAGTTAT
>CAJJVE010000268.1:0-2440 GCA_905196265.1 uncultured Collinsella sp.
GAATGTGCGATCCAGCTGTCAGATCGCGGGTTTGCCGTAAAGCTGTGCGAGATGCGCCCCCAGGTGAGCTCTCCGGCCCACCATACCGATCACTTGGCCGAGCTCGTCTGCTCAAATTCGTTTAAGTCAACTCGTCCGGATTCCGCTGCTGGCCTACTAAAGGCCGAGCTCGAGCGCATGGGTTCGGTGTTGCTCGATTGCGCCCATCGCGCGGCCGTTCCCGCCGGCGGTGCCCTGGCGGTCGACCGCGTTAAGTTTTCCGAGCTTGTCGAGGCCGAGGTTGCCGCTCGACCCAATATCGAGGTCGTGCACGGCGAGGTCACGCAGATTCCCGAGGGCCATGTGGTCATTGCCGCTGGCCCCCTATGCTCGCCCGCACTGAGCGAAGAGGTCATGAAGCTCGTCGGTGGCGACGCCTTGGCGTTCTTTGACGCTGCCGCGCCAATCGTCGATGCCTCTACGCTCGATATGGACGTGCTGTTCTCGCAGTCGCGCTACGAGGAGCAGGGGAGCGGCGACTATCTCAACGCTCCACTCAACAAGGAGGAGTACGAGGCCTTTATCGAGGCACTTACCTCCGCCGACCGCGTGGTGCTCAAGGACTTTGAGGGCGGTGACCTCTTCCAGGCCTGTCAGCCCGCCGAGGAGGTTGCCCGTACCGGCAAGGATGCTATCCGCTTTGGCGCCATGAAGCCCGTCGGCCTCACCGATCCGCGAACCGGACGTCGCCCCTGGGCGGCGATTCAGCTGCGTGCCGAGAACAAGGAAAAGACCGCCTATAACCTGGTGGGCTTCCAGACAAATCTGACTTTTGGCGAGCAGAAGCGTGTCTTCCACATGGTTCCCGGTCTGGAGAATGCCGAGTTCTTCCGTTATGGCGTCATGCACCGCAATACCTTTGTCGATGCGCCGCACGTTCTTGACGGCACCTTTGCCGTGCCTGGCACGGGTGTGCGCCTCGCCGGTCAGATCACCGGCACCGAGGGGTACATGGAAGCGGTGGCGACCGGTCTGCTTGCCGCGCTTAACACCTATGCCGAGGCTATCGGTGCGGCTTCTGTGGAGCTTCCTCGCGTGGGCGCCCTGGGCGCGCTCGTTGGCTATGCGACCGATCCGGCAACCGTTGGCTACCAGCCCATGCATGTCAATTTTGGCCTGGTGCCGCCGCTCGAGGACGGCAAGCGCCGCAGTAAGCGCGACCGCTATCAGGCTTATGCGGATCGCGCCCTCGAGGCCCTCGATGCCTACTTGGCCACGCGTTCCGACTTGTTTGGAGGCGACCGGTCATAGCCTTTGACCTGTACGATACCGTCGACTCGTTTATCGCCTACATCGCACGTGTCGAGGGGCTCTCTCCCAATACGGTGACCGCCTATGGATCGCGGTTGGAGCGCTTTGCTGCCTGGTGCGAGCGTACAGGTGTCGATGCGCGTATGGCCGATGTGCGTACCGTCCGCGCATATTTGGCCGAGTTTTCGCGCGAGCAGGTGGCGCCTCGCACCATTGCCGCGCATTTGTCGGCTATTCGGTCGCTCTATCGTTGGATGGCTGCCGAGGGGATTGTCGAGGGCGATGCGGTCTCGGCGATCGCGTCGCCCAAGCTGCCGCGCGACCTGCCCGGTGTGCTGACGACCCAACAGGTCGAGGCGCTGCTCAAGACGCCTGATACTTCGACGCCCGTGGGACTGCGCGATGCGGCGATGCTCGAGCTGCTCTATGCCTCGGGTGCCCGCATCTCGGAGCTTGCTGCGTTTAACGTGGAATCCATCGCTTGGTCGGAGCGCGTGGTTCGCCTTTGGGGCAAAGGCAGCAAGGAGCGCATCGTGCCTCTGTACCGCCGGGCGCTCGAGGCGGCTCGATGCTATGTCGAGCAGGGGAGACCGGTGCTGCTCGCCCAGGCAAAGCACCGCGACGCCGCAGCCGGTCTGCATCCGCTGTTTATTTCTGCGCGCGGCAATCGCATGAGTGCCGCTATGCTCAGACGACGGTTCCATATGCTGGCGAATCTCGCCGGCATTCCGGCCGACATCGCGCCGCATGCGATGCGCCACACCTTTGCGACCGATCTGCTCGAGGGCGGCGCGGACCTGCGTTCGGTTCAAGAGCTGCTGGGACATGCGAGTCTGTCCACGACGCAAATCTATACGCATCTTACGCCCGATCGGCTTAAGCGTGCCGTTGCTCAAGCTCATCCCCGTGGCGAATAGCCTTTCGCGGCCCCCGGGGGTCGATGCACATTTAGGTGTGTGGTTTTGATTGCGGGTTGGCAGGAAGAGGCAATCCTGCTATAATTCATCGGGTTGCTTCACGGCAACAGGTTTTTATCACGCACGCGCGGCTACTTCATACCGTGGTGCCCGGGCTTTGGTAGCACATGTCCGGGTTGGTTTTGGAGGATGACCCCGCGCGGAGGCAAACCACAGGAGGTTTAACATGGCTA
>CAJJVE010000269.1:0-2434 GCA_905196265.1 uncultured Collinsella sp.
AAGCCGCAGCGCTAGAAGTCCAACCTGACAGGGATGCCCTGCGATGCCATATACTCTTTGACTTCGCGAATGCTGAAGGTTCCAAAGTGAAAGACGCTGGCTGCCAGCACGGCATCGGCCTCGCCCTCAATCACACCCTCGGCAAAATGCTCGAGCGTACCCACGCCGCCGCTCGCAATCACCGGGATCGGCACCGCGCGCGCCACGGCACGGGTGAGTGCCAGGTCGAAGCCAGCCTTGGTGCCGTCGCGATCCATGCTGGTGAGCAAGATCTCACCGGCGCCGCGACGAGCCGCCTCCTCGGCCCACGCCACCGCATCGATACCTGTGGCGTTGCGACCGCCCGCCGTGAAGACCTCCCACTTGTCGGCTCCGGATGCGCCGGGTAAGCCGACGCGTTTGGCATCAATCGCCACGACCACGGCCTGGCTGCCAAACGCCGCGGCGGCTTGGCTGATCAACGACGGATCGCGCACGGCGGCCGAGTTGAGCGACACCTTGTCGGCACCGGCAGCCACCATGGTGCGCATGCCCGCCAGGTCGCGAAAGCCGCCGCCCACGGTATAGGGAATGGCCAGCTCCTCGGCAGCATGCGCCGCCATCTCGATGGTCGTCGCGCGGTTGTCGCTCGTGGCGGTAATGTCCAAAAATACGACCTCGTCCGCACCCTCGCGGTCGTAGGCGCGCGCCAGCTCCACCGGATCGCCCGCATCGCGCAGACTCACAAAGTTGACGCCCTTGACCACACGGCCGTCCTTGACGTCCAGGCAGGGAATCACGCGTTTGGTAAGCATGGGCTACTCCTCCCCTCGGGCGGCGGCCAGCGCCTGGGCCAGCGTAAAGTTGCCCTCGTAGAGCGCGCGACCAGTAATGGCACCTTCAATCGCGCCCTCGCCCACCGCGGCAAGCGCACGGATGTCGTCGAGCGTCGAGATGCCGCCCGAAGCCACGACGGGAAAGCCCGCGACCTCGGCCACATGGCGATACGCCGCCACATCGATGCCCGTCTGCATGCCATCGCGCGCGATGTCGGTATACACCAGATGCTTAAAGCCCAGCTCGGAAAGCTGCGCCACGGCATCGTCGAGCGCCACGCCCGCGCCGTCGCGCCAGCCGTTCACCCTGACCTGGCCGTCGCGCGCGGCAATGTCAGCCACCAGCAGCTCGCCAAAGCCTTGGGCCGCCACCTCGGCAAATCCCGGCTCGGTCACCAGCACGGTGCCCAGCGCGATGCGGCGCGCACCGTAGCCGGCCAGCTCGTCGATGCGCGCGAGCGAGCGGACGCCGCCGCCCACGTCCACGGACAGACCGTCGACGCCGCAGATGGCCTTAATCGCCGCCGAGTTGGCAGCGCATGTGTTCTCGTCCTCGCCAAAGGCAGCGGACAGGTCGACGACGTGCACCCAGCTCGCGCCCTGCTCGGCAAACGAGCGGGCGACGGCCACGGGGTCGTCGGAATATACCTTGCAGCGGCTGCGGTCGCCGCGCTCCAGGCGCACGACCTTGCCGCCGATCAGATCGATTGCGGGAAATAGGATCATCGGCCACCCTCCTCGACGATGTTAACGAAGTTCTTAAGGATGCGCTGGCCCAGCGCGGAGGATTTCTCGGGATGGAACTGGCAGCCCCACACGTTGCCATGGCGCACGATGCACGGGAAGCTCCGCGTATAGTGCGTGCGCGCCAGCACATCGGCGGCATCGGCGTCGTCGGCCACCGCGTAGCTGTGGGTGAAATACATGTTGGCGCCCTCGGCAAAACCGGCAAGCAGCGGATCGGCCGCACCGGCGGGCGTCATGTGCACCTGGTCCCAGCCCACGTGCGGCACCTTCAGGCGGCTCGACTCCAAGCGCGTGCACGCGCCGCGCATAATGCCCAGGCCATCGACCCAGGGACCACCAGCCTGCTCGGAAGCGCTGTCGTCCGCGTCCGCACCCTCGTCCGCTGGCACGCCCTCGTTGCCGCGCTCAAAAAACAGCTGAAGGCCCAGGCAGATGCCG
Source organism: uncultured Collinsella sp. (assembly GCA_905196265.1). Lineage (GTDB taxonomy): Bacteria > Actinomycetota > Coriobacteriia > Coriobacteriales > Coriobacteriaceae > Collinsella. The sequence continues at coordinate 2,001 of CAJJVE010000269.1, forward strand.
AGCAGCGGAGCTCCGGCGGCAACGGCGTCGAGCGCCGCGTCCGCCTCGCCGCTCTGGCGCATAAAGGCGATCGCGTCATAGAACGCGCCCACGCCCGGGATGACCAGGCCGTCGGCGTTGCGGATCTGCTCCGGATCGTCCGACGTGCAGGCAGCGGCACCAGCGCGCGCAAGCCCGCGCACGACGCTCGACAAGTTGCCCTTGTGGTAGTCGACCACCACGATCTTCGGTTCGCCCACGCGACCCTCCCTTATCTCATCGTCCAAAACCACCACGAAGGTGCCTGTCCCCTTTGTGGTGGTTTTACCCTTGTGACGGTTACAGTGAGCCCTTGGTGCTGGGGATGCCTTGCACGCGGGGATCGAGCTCGCAGGCGCGGCGCATCGTGCGGCCCACAGCCTTAAAGGCAGCCTCGATAATGTGGTGCGAATTGC
>CAJJVE010000270.1:0-2418 GCA_905196265.1 uncultured Collinsella sp.
CACCTGTGGTTCGTCCTGGCGCGTGCAGCCGTATCCCGCGCCCACGAGTCGCTGCCCCAAGTGCGGCAGCCGTTACCTGGCAAAAATGGGTCTGGGCACGCAGCAGATCGAGGATGCGCTGCACCAGATGCTGCCCGACGACGTCGCCATCATTCGCATGGACGCCGATTCTACGCGCGGCAAGGACGCACACAAAAAGCTACTCGAGCAGTTCGATGCGGCCGATTGCGCCGTGTTGCTGGGCACCCAGATGATTGCCAAGGGCCTCGACTTTCCCGGGGTCACGCTTGTGGGCGTGGTCAATGCCGACTTTGCGCTGAAGCTCCCCGATTTTAGAGCAGGGGAGCGCGCCTACGATCTGCTGGAGCAGGTTGCGGGTCGCGCCGGTCGCGGCGATCGCCTCGGCGAGGTCATCATCCAGACCTATCTGCCCGAGGACCCGGTCATTCGCGCCGTCGCCGAGCACGACCGTTCGATCTTTACCGACTACGACCTGGACCAGCGCCGCGACGCCTTGTATCCGCCGTTCGTGCGCCTGGCCAACATCTTGGTGTGGTCGACGAACGCGGACGTTGCGCGGGACTACATCGGTCGCATCGCGAAGCTCCTCAAGCGTCGCTGGCATGCTGCCGCGCCCGACTTTTTGCGGGCGGGGAGTGCCGTGCCCCAGGTGCTTGGCCCGGCTTCGTGTGTAATCGAGAGAGCCAAGGACCGTTACCGCTTCCATCTGCTTGTAAAGTCGCCGGTAGGGTACCATGTCTCTGATGATATCGACGCCTGCCTCAAAGAGGTGGGCTCCGTGCGCGGCGTGAGCGTGAGCGTTGACGTCGACGCCTATGATTTGATGTAACAACCCGAAAGGATGGCCATGGAAGCCAACGGAATCGTACTGTCGCCCGACCCTCGTCTGCGCCAGGAGTGCGCCGTCATCGAGGAGATCACCCCGGCGATCGAGGCGCTTGCCGAGAAGATGAAGAAGATGATGTTCGACAACGGCGGTTGCGGCCTGGCTGCCCCGCAGATCGGCGAGCTCATTCAACTCGTCACCATCGACTGCGATTATAGCGACAAAAATGACTATGACCCGTACGTGCTCATCAACCCTGTCATTGTTGAGCAGAGCGACCATCTGGTGCCGTTTAGCGAGGGCTGCCTTTCCATCCCTGGCATTAGCTGCGAGATCGAGCGTCCCGATCACGTTGTCGTCGAGGCGTATGACCTGGATGCCAACCTGATTCGCTACGAGGCCACGGGCGACCTGTTCTGCGTGTGCCTGCAGCACGAGATCGATCACCTGCACGGCAACACCATGTTCGAGCGCCTTAAGCCGATGCAGCGCATCAAGGCAGTCAAGGAGTACCAGGACGCCCTGGCCCGCGGCGCTCGACCGGGCGAGACGGAGTAGGTCCCACCGTCCCCGGTGCTGAGCGCCCACATATCATCCCGTGCTCAAACATTCTCGCTTTGCTGCGAAACTGCGCGCGGGACGATATGTGGGCGCTCAGCACCGGGGACTGCGTTGTTCTGGCTCGGTTCGCCCGGGTGCCGTTGGGCCAGGGAGGGGCGTCTTCGCTGATAATTGCTTTGTTGGAAGAGCTGCTTTTATGCGGCTCTTTCTTTGTTTTTGGGTATATTTGTTTCTGTTGAACTGTTCTTGCGGCTGGGTTCGCTTGCGACCTGGAACGCTTATTTTGTAGCCGTCTCGGCTCGTTATTGAGAGGAGACTAACTTTTATGCGTATTGTGTTTATGGGTACGCCTGATTTTGCTGTGCCTTCGCTTACTTCGCTTGTTGAGGCTGGCAATGAGATTGCGCTTGTCATTACTCGTCCCGATGCTGTTCGTGGGCGCGGCAAGAAGCTTGAGCCGTCTCCTGTTAAGGCTAAGGCGCTTGAGCTGGGGTTGCCGGTCGTTGAGGCTAATCGTATGACGCCTGAGGTTGTTGAGGCGCTCAAGGCTGCGGATGCCGATATTTTCTGTGTGGCTGCCTATGGTTGCATTTTGCCTGATGAGGTGCTGCATATGGCGCTGCTTGGTATTGTGAACGTTCATGCTTCGCTGCTGCCTCGTTGGCGTGGCGCTGCTCCCATTCAGCGTGCCATTCTTGCTGGTGATGAGGTTGCTGGCGTTTCCATTATGCGTATTGGGCATGGCGTGGATACCGGTGCGTATTGTGCGCAGGCCTCGACTTCGGTTGCCGGTAAACATGCCGAGGCGCTCACGATGGAGCTTGGCGAGCTTGGCGGCAAGCTGCTTGCCGACACGCTTCCCACGCTTGCCGATGGCTCGGCTGTTTGGACTGAGCAGGATGAGTCGCTCGTCACTCATGCTGCCAAGATTTCCAAGCAGGAGATGCGTCTGGATCCGCAGATGGCGGCGCTCGATTGTGTGCGTCATGTGCTCGCTTCGTCCGATACCG
>CAJJVE010000271.1:0-2417 GCA_905196265.1 uncultured Collinsella sp.
CCCGCCGTGACGGATGAGGGCGCCGGCCTGGGTGCGGCCCCGGTTTTGCTCGAGATGATCGCCGCGGGAAAGGTCTCCAGGGCATTACGGGCCTTCCTGGGCGCCATCGGCGATTCGGACCCTGAGGCCCCCAAGTTAACCGAGGCAGAAGCCAAGCATGCCCTGCGCAACGGCCGCAGTTTCATGGCGAACGAATACGGGATTACTATGACCTGCGTTCCCGATTGGGACAGCGTTCGCGCGTCGAAAACGGTGGCCGCCGTGCTTTTGGGTGAGCTCTCGATTGGCACGCCCCGCGAGGCGGGCACAAGGGTGGCGGCTGAGCTTTTGGACTGTCCGCTCGTAATGGTTCCCGGCGCGCACAACGGCCTGCGCGATCGCCCGGCAGCGGCTGCCCAGACTGTCCGTGGCATCCTGGAGCTCTAGCAGCCGTAAAAATCAAAACAGCCTTCACCCGCAAACGTTTCGGCCGTGTTAACAAATGTGCTCAAAACCTCACGTCTGCGGCTTCAATCGCACCGTCTGCCAACTCATAAAAATGTAACAGCATTCACGTGCTTACCTGCATCGGCAAGGTGTTACCCTTGTAACATTTGGAACCCACCGCTACCATGCGAAACTATCGAAAGGGCCCATATGCTCAATAATCACGAGGCCAATCTAACCGACGAGGAGGCTGCCGCCGAGGTCGCCCGCGTCGCGCAGACCTACCCCGTGGTGCGTTTGCTGTCGGCCGATCAGATTAAGAGCGAGCCTAACTGCTTGCTCGCCGGCGATCGCTGCCCTTGTCTGCGTCAGTCGAGTCTTGAGGCCTTGGCAGATTCGGGTGAGGTGTCGGAGCAACTGCTCAACGATGGTGTTGAGTACCGCGCCCGTCTGCGCCCTCTAAAGGTCGAGGGCGAGCCTCACGTCTTGCTGATGGTGCGTCCGATTGATGAGCAAGAGGCCACAGAAGAGGACCTCGTCTACACCGACGTGCTGACGGGCGTGCGCAATCGCCGATATTACGAGGAAAAGCTCCGTAGCGCCCGCATGAAGGCCGGTGTGGCGGTGATCGACCTTGATGATTTTAGGGTCTTCAACGATACATGCGGCCATCATGCCGGCGACCTTGCACTCGGTGCTGTGGCGACAGCCATACGCAGCGAAATTCGTTCGACTGACGAGCTTGTGCGCTATGGCTGCGACAAGTTTGTGGTCGTCATGCCCAATATTCCCTCCGATGACTTCGCCCGTCGCCTGCATCAGGTATCCGATGCCGTTCATGCCACGATTGTTCCGGGCCATGAGTACGTGAGCTTGACGGCATGTGTTGGTGGCGTTCGCATTCATGGCGAGACGGTCGATGAGGGCGTTGGCCGTGCTGTCCAGTTACTGAGCCGCGCTAAGGCAAAAGCCGGTACGGTCGTGACTGATGCCGATTCCATCGAGGCCTTCCAAAGCGAAAAGCCTTTGGTGCTTATCGTCGATGACTCCGAGATGAACCGAGCCATTCTCAACGAGATGCTCAAGGATGAGTATTGCATCCTCGAGGCTGATAACGGTCGCGCGGCACTCGACATGGTCGACCGCTATGGCGATGAACTGTCGCTCGTGCTGCTGGACATTGTCATGCCGGGCATAAGCGGCTTTGAGGTGCTGGCCGGTCTGTCGCGCCGATCGGGTATAGACAATCTGCCTGTCATCATGATTTCGAGCGAAGATTCCGATGATATGGTTCTGCGCGCGTACGAGCTGGGCGCCTCGGACTATATCAACCGCCCGTTTGACTCCCGTGTCGTGCGTCGCCGTGTAAGCAACACTATCCGTCTGTACGCCAAGCAGCGCCGCCTGACGAGCTTGCTGTCCCAGCAGTACAACGAGCGCGTAAAGAACAGTCGCATGCTCATCGACATCATGGCCGGCGTCATGGAGCTTCGCAACGGCGAGAGCGGCAGGCACGTTACGAACATCGAGAAGCTGACCGAGCTGCTGCTTGGCTGTCTGGTCCGGCGTAGCGACACGATCTCCCTCGACAATGAGGAACGCTCCACGATCGCCTTGGCTTCGGCACTGCACGATATCGGCAAGATGTCGATTGACGATGCGATTCTCAACAAACCCGGGCGCCTTACGCCCGAGGAGTTCGAGATTATGAAGACGCATACCACGATCGGCGCCGACATGCTGCTTGAGTTGGGTAGTCATCACGCCGGCAATGCGCTTATGGAATATGCGTACCAGATTGCGCGTTGGCATCACGAGCGCTGGGACGGCAAGGGTTATCCCGATGGCCTTAAGGGCGACGAAATTCCCATTGCCGCACAGGTGGTTTCGGTGGCCGACGTGTACGATGCGCTGACGAGCGTGCGCGTGTACAAAGACGCTATCCCGCACGAGGAAGCGATCCAGATGATCCTGGACGGTAAATGCGGCGC
>CAJJVE010000272.1:0-2413 GCA_905196265.1 uncultured Collinsella sp.
TCATCGGAACCGTCGATGGCACCCTGAGCCTTGAGCTGCTCGAGCATCCAGGTCTTGACTTCGCGGGCGTTGGTGAGGGTCTCGAGCGTGGTGAAGGTCTTGGAGACGATGATCACGAGCGTGGTCTCGGGATCCAAACCCTTGAGCTTCTCGGCCTGATCGTTGGGGTCGATGTTGGAGATGTAGCGGCAGTCGATACCGGCGTCGGCGTAGGGACGCAGGGCCTCGTAGGCCATGACCGGGCCCAGATCGGAGCCACCGATGCCGACGGACACCAGGTGCTCGATCTTCTTGCCGGTAACGCCCTTCCACTCACCGGAGCGCACGCGCTCGGCGAAGGCGTACATGCGGTCGAGGACCTCGTGCACGTCGGCGACGACATCCTGGCCGTCAACGATGAGCTGACCCTTCTCGCTTGCCGGACGGCGAAGCGCGGTATGCAGAACAGCGCGGTCCTCGGTGGTGTTGATGTGCTCGCCGGAGAACATGGCGTCGCGGCGCTCCTCGAGCTTCACCTCGCGGGCAAGATCGCACAGCAGCTTGACGGTCTCATCGGTCACCAGGTTCTTGGACAGGTCGAAGTGCAGGTCACCGGCATCAAAGCTCAGCTTGTTCACGCGCTCTGCATCGGCAGCAAACCATGCCTTAAGGTCGATACCCTCGGCCTCGAGCTTCTCCTGATGGGCCTCGAGCGCCTTCCAAGCGGCGGTCGACGTAGCGTCGATAGGTGCGGCAACAGTTGCCATAAAGTCCTCCTCAACATACGGGCGCATACCTCCATGCGCCCGGATAATCAGATGCCCCTATTCTAGCGCAGGTCAAGACCGTAATCAGCGAGCGTTGCCAATTCGCCCCCAAACGGCGACCGACCAAAAAGGGACAGGTTTATTTTGGCAGGTCAAACGCTTTACCTACCAAAATTAACCTGTCCCTTCCTGTCAGGTGCTAGGCCGCCGCGCACACGCTGCCGAGCAGCTCGCGCAGAGGAGACCCAATGCCCTCAAGCAGTTCGGGAGCGATAATGGCAAAAACGGGAACCTCGCCGGCCCCCACGACGGCAGGCACTTTGCCCTCCGAGACAATACATCCATAAGGGACAAAACCGTCTTCGCCGGCATCGAGTACCGCCATGCGACGCGCGAGTTCGCGCGCAAAGCCGGCAGTATCGGCATCGCCGATCGCCAGGACAAAGTCCACGCCTTCGTCGGTCGCTAGGGCCACGGCCTCATCAACCAAATCGTCTCCCCCGTCGCCCCCGACCAAACCGCAACGAAAGAGCACGCGTTCGAGCAGGGCGCGATCGAGCGAGCCGAGTGCCGCCGAGACGAGCTCATCACGCGTATGCTTGTCACCGCCCAGCACTACCAGCGCCTTAGTGCCGCCGTAGTGAGCGACCAATCGTCCACACCAGCGAGCCACGTCCCCATCCGCAACAAGGCGTGTCGGCATACCAAACCCATAATTGACCATCTTTCCCACAACCCTTCCGTGCGTATAGGCGGTATCAATCGTTAGGCTCATGCTAAGAAGCGAGGTTTTCCGAGCTGTTTCACGCTCTTTAGAGCTGCGTTAAAACCCGATCCAACCGCACGACCATACCCACCAAAAAGGGACAGGTTTTGACGATGTCCGCGCAAGCGGGTATTATCGAACATGTATTCGATAAGAACATGTGTTTGATGGAAGGGCACGGATGGCGCACGAGCAGCACACCTACATCTGCATCGACCTTAAAACGTTCTACGCCAGCGTCGAGTGCGTCGACCGCGGGCTCAACCCGCTCACCACCAACCTGGTCGTTGCCGACGAATCGCGCGGACGAACGACCATCTGTCTCGCCATCACACAGGCCATGAAAGACCTCGGGATACACAACCGCTGCCGTTTATTCGAGATTCCCGATGGCATCGACTACATTAAGGCCGTACCGCGCATGCAGCACTACATGGAGGTGTCGGCGCAAATCTACGGCATCTATCTGGAATACGTGAGCCCACAGGACGTGCACGTCTACTCCATCGACGAATGCTTTATCGACGTGACGCCCTATCTGGACCTCTACCATACTGACGCTGAAGGCTTCGCCTGCATGCTGCGTGACGAGGTCCTGGGGCGCACCGGCATCACGGCAACGGTCGGCATCGGCCCCAACCTATTCCAGGCCAAGGTGGCGCTCGATATCACCGCCAAGCACGTACCCAGCCGCATCGGTATACTCGACGACGAGACCTTTCGCAAGGAGATCTGGCCCCATCGCCCCATCACCGACATCTGGGGCATCGGGCCCGGCGTGGCAGCGCGACTCGAAAAATACGGCGTCTACGATTTGATGGGCGTCGCGGCGCTCGACGAAAACCTGCTCTACGACGAGCTCGGCGTCAATGCCGAGTATCTTATCGACCACGCCTTTGGG
>CAJJVE010000273.1:0-2396 GCA_905196265.1 uncultured Collinsella sp.
TCCAAGGGTTATACCCTAAGAGCAAACCACCCCTTTAAGGGGTGGTTTTGATTTGATAGGACCTTGATCCCATCGGCTCCTTTCGCCCAAAACCAAATCCTTCCAATTCCCGGACAAGCTCCGTTTGAGGCATGTACTCAAACAAGGCGTTTGTTGCGCAACACCAGTTCAACGAAGCAGGGGGTTAGGTTATACTAAATTGCACTGTTGGCCGTTTTTGATGCAAGAGGCTTCAAACACGGCATCCAGTGGGCACCCGTTTTGCTATTTGGGCGTCCATACGGTCATTGGTGTCTCGACGTAAGCTCGGCCCCGGAGCTCGTTCGAGCTGTTCTTATTCCTTGAAAGGGGAAAAATGGACATAGCGAGGAAGACTGATTACGCCCTTCGCATGCTCGCGATGCTTGCCGAGGACCCGGAGCGTCTGCTTTCTGTTCGCACCGCCGCCGAAGAGGTCAATGTCCCGTATTCGTTTGCCCGTTCGATCCAGCATGGTTTGGTTCAGGCCGGTATTGTGGAGAGCCTGCGCGGCGTCCATGGCGGCATGCGTCTTAAAGTCAGTCCCGACGATGTCACCATCCGCCAGGTCGTTGAGGCCGTTCAGGGCCCCATGGTCATGAACGATTGCACCGCGCCCGAAGGCGACTGTGCACGCATGGGTACGTGCTGCTATCATCCCCTGTGGGCCGGAGCTCAAGCGCTGATGCGCGACTACCTCGATTCCGTTTCGCTGGGCGATATCGTCGCTCACCGCCAGTTTCCGGCCGTCGATTCCAAGTTCGCCGACCGCGATGCGTTTCCCGAGTACGCCACCTGTGCGTGCGCTTGCCGGGAGGAATAGCGCCGCATAAGGAGCATAGCTATGATTCAGGACCCCTTTCGTTCGATGATTCGTTCGGAAGGGGTCCTGCGTTATCGCGACCTTCCGTGGCGCCGCACGCGCGACCCGTACATTATTTGGCTTTCCGAGGTTATGCTGCAGCAAACGCAGGTGCCGCGTGTGGAGACGCGTATGCCCGCGTGGCTCGACCGCTTTCCGACCGTGCAGGCACTCGCTCAGGCCGCCCCTTCCGATGTCTTGGATGCGTGGCAGGGGATGGGCTACAATCGCCGCGCCCTGGCGCTTCATAGAGCCGCTCAGTGCGTTATGGAAGACTGGGGTGGGGAGTTTCCACGTGAGACGCGCGACCTGGTCGCCCTGCCCGGTATTGGCCCGGCGACGGCGCAGGGCATCCGGTCGTTTGCGTTCGATCTACCGGGTGTGTATCTGGAGACCAACGTGCGCACGGTCTTTCTGCATCATTTCTTTCCCGATGTGCCCGCCGTTCCCGATCGCGAGCTGGTGCCGTTGATTCAGGCCGCCTGTCCGGCAGCTCCCGGTGCGACGGCGGATGAGATCGCTCCCTTTGCCGTGCCGCTCGACGATGCCGACACACCGCGCGCATGGTATTACGCGCTGCTGGATTATGGCGCGTATCTTAAGAAGACGCTGCCCAATCCGTCCAGGCGCTCGGCGAGCTATAGTCGTCAGTCCAAGTTTGAGGGCTCGCGCCGTCAAAAGCGCGCCCATATTGTGCGTATGCTGCTGGCTGCGCGCGATGGACAGCCGGTGGGCATCACGCTCGCCGAGGCCGTGGCGGGCGTCAACGAAATGGAGGTGGCAGCAGGCCGCGAGCCGGTCGATCACGATCTCGTCGCAGGCATTTTGGCCGACTTGGAGCGTGAGGGCTTTTGCCGCGTGGAGGGTGACCGCTGGCTAAGCGTGTAGCCCACCCGAATCTGAAAAACAGGATTGTAAGGTTTAGATTTTCGACATGAGGGCATCCTAAAGACAAGGCCGCTCGAAGCCTACGGGCGGCATGTTGAAGGGAAGTACACCTATGGATTTTGAGAACTCTCAAACCAAGAAGAACCTCGAGACCGCTTTTGCCGGTGAGTCCCAGGCGCATACCAAGTATCGCTACTACGCATCTAAGGCCAAGAAGGATGGCTACGTTCAGATCTCGAATATCTTTGCCGAGACCGCAGGCAACGAGTCCGAGCACGCCAAGCTGTGGTTTAAGTATCTGCATGACGGCGCCGTTCCCGACACTCTGGACAACTTGCGTGATGCCGCTGCGGGCGAGAACTACGAGTGGACCACGATGTACGACGAGTTTGCCAAGACCGCCGAGGAGGAGGGCTTTACCGAGATCGCCGCAAAGTTCCGTGGTGTCGCCGCTGTTGAGCAGGCTCACGAGGAGCGCTACAACAAGCTTGTCGAGCGCATTGAGTCGGGCGAGGTGTTTGAGCGCGAGGGCGTGAAGGTATGGAAGTGCCTGAACTGCGGGCACCTGCATGTTGGTGCCGAGGCGCCCGAGGTGTGCCCGGTGTGCAACCATCCGAAGGCGTACTTT
>CAJJVE010000274.1:0-2385 GCA_905196265.1 uncultured Collinsella sp.
CAGCTACGATATCTATTCGCGCCTGCTCAACGACCGCATCATCTTCTTGGGCGAGGAGATCAACTCCGTCAGCGCCAACCTGGTCGTTGCCCAGCTGCTGCATCTTGAGAGCCAGGATGCCGAGAAGGATATCTCGCTCTACATCAATTCGCCCGGTGGCGAGGTCTACTCCGGTCTGGCGATTCTGGACACCATGAACTTCATTAAGCCGCAGGTCTCCACCATCTGCGTGGGCATGGCCGCGTCCATGGCCGCCGTGCTGCTTTCGGCCGGCGCCAAGGGCAAGCGCTTCTGCCTGCCGCACTCCAAGGTCATGATTCACCAGCCCAGCGGCGGTGCCCAGGGCCAGCAGACCGAGATCGAGATTGTGGCCGAGGAGATCAAGAAGACCCGCCGCGAGCTCAACCAGATCCTGTCCGACGCTTCGGGCCAGCCCATCGAGAAGGTCCAGGCCGATACCGAGCGCGACAACTACCTGACCGCTGCCGAGGCCCTCGACTACGGCCTGATCGATCGTATCGTCACCTCGCGCGACCTCGCCGCGAAGGACGCCTAGGATGGCAGGTAACATGCAGGACAACTTTGACGAGAACGGCAACCCCATCCGCTGCTCCTTCTGCGGAAAAGAGCAGGGACAGGTTCGCCGCCTTGTTAAGGGTCCGACCAACATCTTTATCTGTGACGAGTGCGTCGCCGCCTGCTCCGAGATCCTTGAGGAGTCGCTGGCTTCGGACTTTATGGACGCCGCCCGCAACGGCAATCTCCCGGGTTTCCTCAACGACCACGGCCAGGCTGCGTCTCAGCCCGCCGTTGACCCCGAGACGGAGGGCTTTGAGCTTGAGGACGACCGTCAGGTGATTACGCACGTACCGACGCCGCACGAGATCTATGACGAGCTTTCGGCCTATGTTATGGGCCAGGAGGACGCCAAGCGCGCCATGTCGGTGGCCGTGTACAACCACTACCGTCGCGTGATCGAGGGCGGCGCCGCGGTGTCCGCCTTTGACGAGGCATCGGGCATGGGCGCCCAGTTTGATGACGATATGGATGAGGTGGAACTCGCCAAGTCCGGTACCGGTAAGACCCTGCTTGCCCAGACGCTCGCGCGCATTCTCGAGGTGCCGTTTGCCATTGCCGATGCCACCGCGCTCACCGAGGCCGGTTACGTTGGCGAGGACGTGGAGAACATCCTGCTCAAGCTCATCAACGCCGCCGATGGCGATATCGAGCGCGCGCAGGTGGGCATTATCTACGTGGACGAGATCGACAAGATCGCCCGCAAGGCCGAGAACCTCTCCATCACCCGTGATGTCTCGGGCGAGGGCGTTCAGCAGGCGCTGCTTAAGATTCTTGAGGGCACGGTGGCAAGCGTTCCGCCCACCGGCGGCCGCAAGCATCCCCAGCAGGAGCTACTGCAGATCGACACGACCAACATCCTGTTCATCTGCGGCGGTGCCTTTGTGGGTCTGGATAAGATCATCGCCGACCGCGTGGGCAACAAGGGCGTGGGCTTTAACTCCGAGATCGCCGGCCCCACCTCGGTCGACGAGAACGACCTGCTGCGTCAGGTGCTCCCGCAGGACCTCAACGCTTTTGGCATGATCCCCGAGTTCGTGGGCCGTACGCCCGTCGTCACCCAGACGCAGGCGCTCGACGAGGACGACCTGGTGTCGATCCTGACCGAGCCCAAGAACGCCGTGGTGCGTCAGTACCGCAAGATGTTCCAGCTCGAGGACGTTGAGCTTGAGTTTGAGGACGCCGCCCTGCATGAGATCGCCCGCATGGCGCTTGCCCGCAAGACCGGCGCCCGCGGCCTGCGCGCCATCTGCGAGGACGTACTGCAGCAGACGATGTTCGACCTCCCCAGCGAGGAGGGCGTCGCCAAGGTCGTCGTAACCGAAGCCTCCGTCAAGGGCGAAGAGCAGCCCCAGCGCATCTACGGCTAGACCTGCCTAAAATGTGTTTACAAATAGCCTCCGACCACCCGCGGTCGGAGGCTATTTTATATATGCGCAATAACCCCAACTACCTGTGTTATTCTGTGTGTTTGTTTAAGCCTCAGCGAAGTCGTTCAGACTGAAGTAATCGATACCTAAGGGGAGGAATGTAGGCCCGATTTTCGTAGATTCCGCACGAGCCGAAGACCACTTAATGTGGTCTTCGCGCGAGCCAGGACCAGACCGAGCGAAAATCGGGCCTACATTCCTCCCCGGCGGGACAGGGAGAGATATATGGAAGAAATGCCCAAGAACTACGATCCGTCGACCAACGAGCCGGCGATTCTGCAGAAGTGGCTCGACGGCGGCTACTACAAGCGCCGTGAGGGCGTGGGCGACTGCACCGTCACCATTCCGCCTCCCAATGTGACCGGCAAGCTCCACATGG
>CAJJVE010000275.1:0-2375 GCA_905196265.1 uncultured Collinsella sp.
GAGCACCTGACCGGCTTGCCCGCAGGCTAGCCGGTCTTTTTCGTTTTTGTTGACAGTTGATCGTTACATCATAGTTGGGGAGATATCCGTATGGACGCAAGCCAGATCGTACTGACCGCTGAGGGCCGCCAGAAGCTCGTCGAGGAGCTCGCTTGGCGTGAGGGCGATTACGCCAAGGAGATCGTCGAGGACATCAAGGAAGCCCGCGCGTTCGGCGACCTTTCGGAGAACTCCGAGTACGATGCCGCCAAGGACAAGCAGGCCCAGAATGCTGCTCGCATCGCCGAGATTCAGGCTATTCTCGCCAACGCCCAGGTTGCTGCCACCACGGGTGATCTGACCGTCTCCATCGGTTCCACCGTTTCGTTGATTGATCCCAACGGTGAGGTCATGGAGGTCACGCTTGTCGGTACCACCGAGACCAACTCGCTCGAGCACAAGATCTCCAACGAGTCTCCGGTCGGCCACGCCATCATTGGTCATGGCGAGGGCGACTCCGTCGAGGTCGTTACGCCTTCCGGCAAGACTCGCGTCTACACCATCGCCAAGATCGCACGCTAGACCACGGTCCCGCGTAAAGGTATGTTTTCGCTCCCTGGGACCGAATCCTGGGGAGCGTTTTAGTTTGAGGAGCTAACTATGGCAGAAAACCAGAACGCCGCCGATCAGGCATCGACGCTCAACGACGAGCGCGCCACTCGCCTGGCCAAGCGTGCCTCCCTGTTCGAGGCGGGCCAGAACCCGTATCCCGAGCACTCCGAGATTGAGGACTACGTCGTCGACATCGAGACTAAGTATGCCGAGCTCGCCGATGGCGAGGACACCGAGGACGTCGTGAAGATCGGCGGCCGTGTGGTCGCCAAGCGCGGTCAGGGCAAGATCATGTTCATCGTCGTGCGCGACGCGACCGGCGAGATCCAGCTGTTCTGCCGTATCAACGATATGGACGAGGCCGCCTGGAACACGCTCAAGGCACTCGACCTGGGCGATATCCTGGGCGTGACCGGCGTAGTCGTGCGCACCAAGCGTGGCCAGCTTTCCGTTGCCCCCAAGAGTGCGACGCTGCTGTCCAAGGCCGTTCGCCCGCTGCCCGAGAAGTTCCACGGACTCTCCGACAAGGAGACCCGCTATCGTCAGCGCTATGTCGACCTGATCGCCAACGACGACGTTCGCGAGACCTTCCGCAAGCGCTCGCAGATTCTCTCCACGTTCCGCCGCTTTATGGAGTCCGATGGCTACATGGAGGTCGAGACCCCCATCCTGCAGACCATCCAGGGCGGAGCTACGGCCAAGCCGTTCATCACGCACTTCAACGCGCTCGATCAGGAGTGCTACCTGCGTATCGCCACCGAGCTGCACCTCAAGCGCTGCATCGTCGGCGGCTTTGAGCGCGTGTTCGAAATCGGTCGTATCTTCCGCAACGAGGGCATGGACCTTACCCACAATCCCGAGTTCACCACGATGGAGGCCTACCGCGCCTTCTCCGATCTCGAGGGCATGAAGGCGCTCGCCCAGGGCGTCATCAAGGCCGCTAACAAGGCCATCGGCAACCCCGAGGTCATCGAGTATCAGGGCCAGACTATCGACCTGTCCGGTGAGTGGGCAAGCCGCCCCATGACCGACATCGTCTCCGACGTGCTCGGCAAGCGGGTCACCATCGACACGCCGGTTGAGGAGCTTGCTGCCGCCGCACGCGAGAAGGGCCTGGAGATCAAGCCCGAGTGGACCGCCGGCAAGATCATCGCCGAGATCTATGACGAGCTGGGGGAGGACACCATCGTCAACCCTACCTTCGTGTGCGATTACCCCATCGAGGTTAGCCCGCTTGCCAAGCGCTTTGAGGATGACCCGCGCCTGACCCATCGCTTTGAGCTGGTCATCGCCGGCCACGAGTACGCGAACGCGTTCTCCGAGCTCAACGACCCGGTCGACCAGGCCGAGCGCTTCGCTGCCCAGATGGCCGAGAAGGCCGGCGGCGACGACGAGGCCATGGAGTACGACGAGGATTACGTGCGCGCCCTCGAGTACGGTATGCCTCCCGCGGGCGGCATTGGCATCGGCATCGACCGCGTGGTCATGCTGCTCACCAACCAGGCTTCCATCCGCGACGTGCTGCTGTTCCCGCACATGAAGCCCGAGAAGGGTTTCCAGTCCGGTGCCGCTGCTGCCAAGGCTGCCGAGGCCGGCAACACCGCGAGCCCCTTCGTCAAGCCCCTCAAGCCCACGGTTGATTATTCCAAGATTGCCGTCGAGCCGCTGTTTGAGGAGTTCGTCGACTTTGATACCTTCTCCAAGAGCGACTTCCGCGCCGTGAAGGTCAAGGCATGCGAGGCCGTCAAGAAGTCCAAGAAGCTGCTGAACTTTACGCTCGATGA
>CAJJVE010000276.1:0-2341 GCA_905196265.1 uncultured Collinsella sp.
AATGGCTATTTAGCTGCTTGAGATCGACCTTCGAGACGTCGATTTCTCCTGACATTAATTTAGGGAGGAGATTGTCACGAAGAGCGGCAAGACGATGGTTCTCTTTACTTGAGCTTGATGCTTGGCTAAGCGCTGATTCAATAAAATCAACGGTTGCTCCACTTGGATTACTCGCAACTTTATAAGTGAGCATCTGCTTTTTGTCCCCTCTTGGCATCTTTGTGCCCTTTGCGCCCTTCATGACGTAATCGAAGAAAGCATCGCTGCGCATGCATGAATAGAGGTAACCGGACTGCTCCGGCTGCTTGGCTCTAAACACTAGGACATCACCCGAGCAGGTTCCAGTTCGGTCTGCATACCAAATTTTTTTAAAGTATGGGCGAATGTTCGAAACCAGAATGTCCCCGGCCTTGTAGACCGTAACTTTTCCGGTTTGGGGCAGGGACGACGGTGCCTGCCTACCCTTCTTGCCAGGGAGCAGAGACTCTGTTGAAACGTAGGTATCAAAGTCAGCCTCATTGTAATCGGCTTTTACTTTCACTAAATCGCATAGCGAGGAAAGCTCGACAGCGAGGCCTTTTTCGTGATTGGCAACCGCTTCGCACTGTTCTTCTAAATAGCCATTTAGCTAAGTCTCTACGGCAGCTCGGACGCCATGTCTCGCCGCACAAAAACGGGGCAGCTCGCGCTTCTGCAAACTGCCCCGCACCCCTAGCTATCGCGTCATAAGACTAACCAGCACCACTCCCCTACTTCCCAAATAGCGCACCCAGCAGGCCGCGGCGTTTGGGCTTTTCCTCTCGGTAAGAGCCCTCGGCAGTTGCTGCCACTTGGCGCGGTGGCTCGCCGCCTCCACGGCGTACAATCTGGTATAGGAAGGGCGATTTAACGTATTTGACCTCGATGGGCGTGGCGTGCACGGTGCTTTCGCTCGACAGCATCACGCTGGGATTGAGCGGTGCTACCACATGCGTCTCGCGCTTGTCGCCAAACACCACCGCTGCCGCGCGACCCGTCTGGCCGTTTACGGCAATACGCACCTGCTCGCCGTCGCGGCTGTCCGACGCCGGGCGATCGATAAAGTAGACCGGCACCATCACCAGGCCGTCCTTATGCTTGCGGGCCTTGCGCGCCCAGGCGCGGATGCTCTTTTTATTGAGCCCCAGCACCGCCTCGGCATCGTTGCCTGCAACGTCGAGCGCCAGCTTATCAATGACCACCTGGTCCTTGGTAGACGCATCGACGGAAACGACGCGGAAGTCGCCTTCCTGCATGGCGGGATCGAACGGCCCCACCTTGCCAAAGTCCCACGGCTCCAAAATGCCGATAAGGCGAACGTCCAGGTAGTTTGCCCTGGGATATGCCCAGTCGAGCACCTCGTAGTACACCAGGGTCTCCTTGCTCAGCCCTTTGCCCGGGAAGGACGCCATCATGCGCAGGTCCGCCAGCGCCATGGGGAAATAGAAGAGCATCATGTCATTTTGGATCGCGTCTTCTACGTCGTGCCCGGCAAAGGCGTCGGGGTACTGGCGCACCAGCTGCAGCGCGTTGGCACGTGCCTGCTGAGGCGAGATTTCGCAGGGGACGCCCTGTTCGGGAACGTATTCGGCACCCACGCCCATGGTCAGGCGTTTGCTAAACGTACCGGGCTTGAGCAGGTCGGCAACGCCGATCTTATTGCCGCATGACGGGCACTCAAACACGCGCTGGGTCGATGACCCCTCAAAGGACGCGCCGCAGAAGGGGCAGGGAATGCTCACGTGCGTCGCCTCTTGGAACTCCTGCGCCGTGCCGCGGTCCTCCCACAACAGATGCTCCAGAACCGACTGATTGCGCCAGTGCGCATTGAAGAAATACCAGTCCGGGTCCTCCGGGCGCTCGAGCTGCGAGACGTGCGTGAGCTTGAGCAGCCCGTCAACCACCGTCAGCGGCGTATGACGGATACCTAGGGCGCTCTTGGGCTCCCCCGCATCGGCCTGCCACGGAACGACCGTGCCGCAATAGGCGCACTCAAAGCTGCGCTTTGCCTGGTGCGAATACATGGGGCCGCCGCAGTTTTGGCATTTAATGGCAAACATCTCGTCCATGGATACGTCCTCCTTTGCACAGGGGCTGTCGACATTAAGTATGTCGGGCAGGCAGGCACATGCCCATACCCATGTGGCCCAAAATGGAGCACCCGGTCGGACGGGAAGGCGCACTCGTTAGCGCGGGCAGACCATTGCTGCATTTTCTGAGCATCGGCACACGTTGCGTCTGTGCGAGCTACACTATCCCCTTAAACATGATTGTGAGGACGATCGTTATGCTATTTGTAAATCGGCTGGTACATACGCTTGTT
>CAJJVE010000277.1:0-2313 GCA_905196265.1 uncultured Collinsella sp.
ATAATGAGTGGGTCGGCCCAGTCGCGATCGAGCGAAGGCGTCAAAAACAATTGGCCCTCTTTGATGGAGCCAATGCCGTGCGCGACCATAATGCGCGCCACCAGCCCGGGAATGCCCAGACCAGCCGAAAGCTCCTTTTCGAGCTCGGGGTTTTGCTGAGCGACCGCCCAGCGATGCGTCGTCTTAAGCGATGACATAGGCACCCACCCCCGATAGGGGCAGGTCGCCGCGATACCTCTCACGGTTCATAGCGATGAGTCCTCTGTGTATGCCCGCTTCGGCAGGCAGATCTGTTGAACGGATTTATTATACCGTGCAGCGCGGACGCACAACGTCCAGCACGCCGTGGTTTCGATAAACGAGGGCGGTAATAGCCTCGAAATATTCGAGCGTTTCTGGCGCACGGGCGCATGCAAGCGTCTAGCATATCCATTCAAAACGGATTCACGAGCAAAGGGAGTCACAAGAGCATATGAAGCAATGGGTTGGACTGGGCAAGTTTCTCGCGGGGCACATGCAAATCATCGTTCCGATTTGCGTGGCGCTCGGCGTGCTCTTTCCTCAGCAGATCGGCGTTCTCAAGCCCATCGTTCCCACCCTGTTTGCCTTTATGACGTTCCAAGGCGCGCTCAGCAACACCTTCCATCAGGTAGCTGAGGTGTTCCGCCGTCCCCTGCATCTGATTTTGGCGTTATTTGTCTCAGCTGTGATCATCCCCATCGCGGCGTATGCCATGGGCTCACTGTTCTTTGGCTCCAACCCCAACCTTGTCTGCGGCATCGTGCTCGAATACAGTGTGCCCGTGGCAGTCACCGCTTTTATGTGGATCAGCATGTTCGGCGGCAACGGCCCGCTCGCACTCACCATCATCCTGACGTCCTCGGTCATCTCACCTGTGACGATTCCGCTTACGCTCAAGCTCCTGCTGGGCGCCACCGTCTCGATCGACGTGCCAAGTATGATGCAGAACATGGCCTTTATGATCGCTATCCCCGCCGTGCTCGGCATCGTGATCAACGAGCTCACGCGCGGATGGGGGCACGAAAAACTCTCCCCCGCGCTCTCACCCGCCTGCAAGTTCATGATGATGGGCGTTATCGCCTCCAACTCCACCGCCATGAGCGAGTACATGCTGCACATGAACGCGGTGCGCTTGGAAGTAGCCCTCTTTATTTTGGTCTTCGCCATCAGCGGCTTTGTCGTCGGCATTCTGGTCGCTCGCGCGCTGCATCTGCCATATAGCGAAACGACCACCATGTGCTTTACCTGCGGCATGCGCAATATCTCTTCGGGCGCCGTCATCGCCACGCAATACTTTCCGGGCGAAGTTGTGTTTCCCGTCATGTGTGGAACGTTGTTTCAGCAGGTGCTCGCCTCGCTTATCGGGCACTTCTTTGAGCGTCTGACCGGCGAGGAGCGCGCCGCCCAGCGCAAGCGCGTCGAGGCCGGCCGCGATGCAATGGCGCGCTAAACCGTCCGCAGTGTGCGGGCGCTCACTTTACGATGTGAGCGCCTCCAGATGTGCGCGGAGTCGCTCCGCATCGACATCGAGCGTGGTCTCAGCATTGACCTGAGCCAGCCGATACCCGACAAAGTAGGGTGAAACCACCCAACGTGGAAGCGCCTTGGCAATGGTCCGGCCGCTCATGTGATAGAAGAACAGGTTGTACGACTCTGCACGACCGCCATGGTGCTCGTGCAAGATATAGCGCAGAGCTGCCTGGATTGCGTCGGCGAAGAGATCCGCCTCGGCTTGGTCTCTCGTGTCATCGCTGGCGGCGATTCCCTGCGGGGCTGAAACGTTGATCTCAAAGAACCCCATGATCGGTTCGGTTGAGATGTTGACCGCGATTCTCCCCTGTCGCCAGACATTGATGCCTTCGAAATTGGCAGAAGTCAGCGAAGCATAGCCGTCTTCCTGCTCCAAACCCACAATCTGCATGTGCGGATGAACGAGACTACCGCCCGAGAGCGGACCCTTGTTCTTGTACATGAGCACGCTTCGATACTGCTGTGAATCGATCATCTGCTGCCAGCAACCCAGGGCAAACCGCATCACATGGTGGAGTTCATCCGGCTCATAGGTCACCAGGTCGGCATCGTGATCGGCCGACTCGATTAGCACGGTTTGATGGGTGGCGCGCAGGGTTTTGAACTTATTCTCGAGCCAGATGCAGTCACCGTCGCGCTGGATGATGTTGGTGAGCCCTTCTGTATCGCAAAAGGGGCACGCGGTGCCGGGACGACGGTTGTCGTCGGGCTTGCCACTCGCCTGCTGAACATCGAATACAAGCGCCACGGGCTACACCTCCA
>CAJJVE010000278.1:0-2310 GCA_905196265.1 uncultured Collinsella sp.
CTCGTCTTCTGGTGAGGCTCCCGAGTCCAGGACCGACGGCGATGCCGACGCTACGATCGATGCGGGCGCGAGACAGTCCGACGCCGATGCTCAGAAGGTTGACGACAAGAACGTCACCTCGAACACCACGACGACTACCACGACCACGACGACCAAGGCCTCGGGTGGCAATATGCCTAAGACGGGCGACCTCATCGTGATGGCGAGCCTTGCCAGTGCAAGCTTGGCGACGCTTGGCGCCACGTCCATTGTGAGTGGCAAGCACAAGCTTGATCAGCAGAACAAGGCTGCTGGTGAGGACGGTTCCGAGGAGTAGTTTCTCGGTTGCCGAATACCTTTAGAGTCGGGGCGGGGTCCGGTGCAACTGCATCGGACCCCGTTTTGTTGTGCAACGATTAGTTATGCCCCCTCACGCCCCATGTTGCTACCGTTGCCCGAAACGTCTGCATGACGGCATCATTGCGGTTGAGTTGCTCGATACAATGGGCATCGTGCTGCGTTTTAGGGAGAAGTTACGGTGTCTGAACAGGCGATTTATGGCGATACTGCCTACTATGGCGTAGAGTTGATCAGCCGCTCGGGTAACGGGGCGCTACCGGTCGGCGAACATGACTTTGCCGAGGCCATGGATCGATGCGTGCTAGTCGACAAGACGATGTTTATTGCCGATGTCTTGGATGCTGATGCTTCCGTTGTGGCGTGTTGTCGGCCCGAAGGCTTTGGCAAGAGCATGAACCTGTCGATGCTTAAGGCTTTTCTGGAGCGACCCGCGGTCGGGCAGGTCGATCGGGGCCTGTTTGCTGGTTCCCAGATTTGGGATGCGGGTGGCGGGCGCTATCGGGATGAGTTTGCCTGCTACCCTGTGATATCGCTGGACTTTTCTGGCGCCGCGAGGTGCGGTGCCAACGTCGGCGGCGTCGTGCGTGAAGCTCTTACGGGTGAGTGCGCTCGCCTGTTGGCGCTTTTGGAGGCTCCGGATTTGCCCCGAGACAAGGTCCGCCACATCGAGCGCGTTGCGCGTGGCGTGGCGGGCGAGGACGAGGTTGCCTCGGTGCTTGACGTGCTCATTGAGCTACTGGAGATGGCCTGCGATGAACAGGTTGTGCTGCTCGTTGATGGATACGACGCGGCGTGGTCGCGCCGTGCGAGCGCGAGGGGCGCTTCCGGCGCCGATCCGGCAAAGCTATTCGACCGTGTGCTGTTTGACGCCATTGCCGCTGCGGGGGATTCGTTGCGGCTGGCATGTCTTATGGGGGAGTATCCCGGTCCTGCCGAGTTGGCACTTTCTTTGCGCGGGTGTTCGTACTGCATGTCGACGCCGCTCTCGACGTGGTGCGATCGTTGGTTTGGTTTTTCGGATGACGAGGTTCAGGCTCTGCTGAGCCATGCTGGACGCGGGGAATTCCTGGATAACGCGCGTGAATGGTTCGAGGGATACCGATTTGGCGGGTTTTATTGTTCGAGTCCGGCGCGCGTTATCGGTTTCTTGAACCGCGGTTGCACGCCGCCAGTGCGGGCCGATTTGTATGGATACGCTGATAGCCTGAGCAGGGCGGTTGGTGATTGGAATCTCGATCGGCTTGCGACATTGTTCGAGTTGCTTGAGGCTCATGGAAGCGTTGGGGTCCCGCTCCGTCTGGGCGCCTTCGGGTCGAATGACGCGTGCGTCGATGATGTTTGGACTGCGTTATACCTGTCCGGCTTCCTAACGACGGATATGGTGGAGGAGCCTGGAAACAGTGCTCGCTCCCGTGCTCTGCGTCTGCCCAATGGCGAGCTTCGCCAGGCGTTGCGTCTCGTGATTATTGAATGGTTTGAGTGCGCCGCCGAGGATGTGCGGGACGTCGATGCGTTTCGTGACGGGTTGTGCCGCGGTGACGAAGACGCGGTAAGCCAGGCGCTGCGTCGAATTCTAGGTGACGCGGGAGCTGGCGCGGTCGAGATGGATTCGCCGTTGCCATACCACCTGCAGTTGCAAGGGCTCTGCTTTGGTATGCCGGGGTATGCCAATCCCTCATCCAATCAAACGCGCGGGGCGGATCGCTGGGATATCCAGGTGTTCCCTACGGGAAGGATGCTCGATGTGGCCGATACCCTCGGCATGCTCGACGAACGTCCGCTTGTCACTATGAACATGATGTATGACCCCGATGTGGATGCGCTGGGTCTGGAGCTGTTGGCGGTTCAGGCGCTGCTCGACATCGAACGTGACGGTATCGACGAGATTCGCGTGCCACGACCAGGTATCGGCCGCGTGCGCTGGGGCTTCGGCTTTGACGGGCAGCACGTGTCCGTAGTGTGCCAGCGGCT
>CAJJVE010000279.1:0-2297 GCA_905196265.1 uncultured Collinsella sp.
TCCCGCCGAGCCGGTCGCTGCCCCTGTTGTTGCCGCGGAGTCTGACGCAAAGCCCGCGCTCGATCCTGCAGCCGGTCTGGATATTCTGGCGCCTGCCGCTCCGGCACAGGTTGAAGACGAGACCGCCGAGGAAGACTACGACGAGTATCCGCAGCGCGTGTCCTATGAGAGTGACACCGATTTCTCGGCCGAGCTTCCCTCGACAACGCCCCATGCCGATATCGCTTCCGCGTTCTCCTCGATTGGTGCCAGCGCTTCAAGCTTCTTTAAGGGTGCCTTTGCGAAGGGCAAGAAGTTCGTCGACGACTTTGAGGAAAAGCGTGCCGCTGCCCGCGAGGCCGCCGAGCGGGAGGCCATCGCCCAGCAGCAGGCCGCCGAGGCCGAGCGTGAGCGTGCGGCACAGGAGTTCGAGCAGAGCGAGGCCGAGCAGCCGGAGCCTGTCGATGTCGCCGACGCCACGACGTCCTTCGAGGCTCCGCAGCCGGCATCCGCTGACGTTGCCGAGGCTACGACGTCCTTTGAGGCGCAGCAGCCGGTCGATGGCACCATGTCGTTTGATGCCACGATGACGTTTGAGAAGCAGGGCACCGCAATTGCCGAGCCCCTTCCCATCTCCGGTGATGCCCAGGACGCCGCCGATGATTCGGTTGTCGACGAGGCCGATTCCGTTGAGGCCAGCGCACCCGAGAAGGTCGAGGCTCCTGCTATGGAGCAAGAGACCCCTGCGATTGACGAGGCTCCCAAGACGGATGAGTCCAGGCCTTATTCTACGCAGATCTTTACCATGCCCGCGCCGAGCGACCCCGGTGCCACGGTGGCCAATGCCGCTCCCACGCAGGACGAGACGGTCGATTCCCTCATGGCGCAGATCTCGTCTCAGGTGCCTCCGCGCCAGCAAATGAATATCCCCGATCCGGCCTCCGCGCCTGTGCCCTCTTCGTCGCCGCTGGCCTCGGTCCCCGATCCGTCACTGCCTTCGATGCAACAGGCCAACGTCGCGTCCCGCACGTCGCTGTTCGATCTTCCCGATCCTTCGGCACAGACAAATGATCCCTTTGCGACGGCGCAGGGCCCCGAGCCCACATCGGCACCGGTCGCGACCCCCATGCCCATCTCCTCGGGCGCACAACCGCTCGAGACCATCTCGGCTCCTGCTTCGACGGGCGCGAAGCCGCAGAAGCGTGGCCTGGGTGGCTTGTTCGGTCGCAAAAAGAAGAACGAGCAGGACAGCATGAGCGACTGGCTGGGCGTCGAAGACGATTACGATGCCAAGAAGTCTGGTCGCGGTATTGGCTCGTGGGATAACTTCGAGGATGACGACGACGGTTGGAAGGGCGGCGCCACCTCCTCTGATGGTGCTTCTGCCGAGGATATGCTCTCGGCCGTTGCCTCCATGGGCGACGATGAGCTGCTCGGCCACGATATCTGGTTCGTCGCAACGGGCGCGTCCGATTGCGACGGCGCCGGCATGAGGGCGTTTTTGGCCTCGCATCGTGACAAGCTCCGCGGCGTGTTCTTCATCAACCTCGAGTCTATCGGTGCCGGCAGGCTTTCGGTGGTAACGGTCGAGGGCGAGCAGCAGCTGTTTAAGGGCGATCGCCGCATCATGAATCTTGTCAGCAAGGTGTGTAAGTCGTTCCACGTCGATTGCGGTGCGTTCGAGATGCCCTATGCAAAAACCGATGCATCCGCAGCGCTCGAGGCGAGCCGTCGCGCCCTTACGATCGCCGGTGTGGACGGCCCGCGCCTTGCCTGCGCTCGCACCGAGGATGACCTGCCGTACAACGTCAATCCGACCAATATCGCTACGGTGTCCGAGGTCGTGACCGAGGTCATTCGTCGTTCGTAGACAGACCCGCTAAGGAGTCAGCGTGTTTTCGTACATCAAGCGCCATTGGCCCATCTATCTGATTTTGACCCTGATCGCTATTGCATTGGGTTTTGGGGCTGCGTATGTCGTTGGCGTTAAGGGCTCGACGCCCGAGACAACAATGAACGAAGAGGTGGAGCAAGAACAAAGTTTGGGTGCTGACGGTATTTCCGAGTCCGATCAGGCAGCCATCGATGGCGGTTCGTCATCTGCTGAATAGCCGATTCATCGTTTATGCCCAAGGCGGGCGAGCCGGGAGACTGGCTCGCCCGCTTTTTCATCGTGCTAGCGCTTCTTTGAGGCTAACCTAAGACGAGCGAACCATATGGCTGCCGTGCCCGAGGTCAGGAGTGCGGTGATGCATGCGGCGACGGTAGCAGATCCCGTTGCCGGCAGGTTCTGAGGCAGGGCGCATCGTTGGATGACG
>CAJJVE010000280.1:0-2294 GCA_905196265.1 uncultured Collinsella sp.
GAGCTCGATCTCGCCCGCCTCGGCAGCCTCGAGCTTCTCGGTGGCGTCAAGGCCAGCCTCGATCTTCATGGCCAGATCGACCTCTTCGGAAGCGGTCAGCAGGTCGACCTTACCGATCTCCTTAAGGTACATACGAACCGGGTCGCCGGTCAGCATCACCGTGGAGGCATCGATGCCACGCACGCGCGAACGCGAACGGGACGTGCGCACGGTGCGCTTCTTCTTGCTCTTGGAAGAACCCATCTCGGCGTCGGCCTGACGGGCCATCTTAAGCTCGTGATCGTCGAGCGAGCCAGAATCGTGCTCGTCGTCATCGAAATCGTCGGTATCGCTATCGTTATCGTCATCGTCGACGTCCATGGGGGCGTCGTCGTTTCCGCTCGCGGAGATAATCTGGATGCCGCTGTTGCGCAGCGCGGAATACACCGCGTTGAGCTGCTCGTCAGACACATCGATATCCTTCAGGGCGACCTGAATCTCGTCCTCGGTTACCGAAGTCCTGTTTGAGCCGTTGCCCATGAGCTTTGCAACGTAGGATTCCAGCCCAGTACCCGTGCTCTCACTCTTTTTTGGCACAGATTCTCCCTTCATAGTCCACAGGACTCATTACTTTAGCACACACATTGACGTCTATACCCAAAATTCAGACTGGATATAGGCGCGAATACGCTGGTTGACCACAACATCTAGGCCTGATCGGCGCCCGCTGTCTCCAAACCGATCAAACGGAACGGGTCAGCCACGCCGCCGATCGACTTTTGGAGCTCGCGCTGGCGCTGAGAATCTTGCATCGCCTGCATCGTCAGCACACGGCGCGCCTCATCGTCGAGTGACCGGTCCTGACGAAGCTTTGCCTGCGCGGCGCGCATGCGGCGCTTGATGGTGTAGAGCTCGAGGGTATCGAGCATAAACACGATGTTCGTCTCGGTGGGGTGCTTACTCGTCGACGAAATGCGCCCGGCGCTGACAAGCGACGCCGCCTCGGGACACACCGCGCGCGCCGCATCCATACACGCCGTGGGGTCGGTGCCCGGCGGCGTCGCGAGCACGGCCCACGCGATGGACTCGTGGCGCGGATCCACCCACTCGATCGAGCAGATGCGGTCGGCATACGTGCGGAACAGGTCGGGATAGCTCGTGAGCATCGTCAGCAGCTCGCGCTCCCCCGCCAAAGACTTTCGTTCCAGGTCGGTCAGCACGATCGGCATCGTCGGTGCCACAGACGCGTCCGTTGCACCGGCAACCGGCGCCGCGCCATCCATGCCAACCGGCACATCGATCGGAGGCATGTCGTCGACGACCTCGACCGGCGCGGCCCCATAGGCCTCGAGCGGCACATAGTCGTACGGCTCTTCCTCGACCGGTGTGGACACCGGCGGCGTCGCACCCGACGCCCAGGTGCCGCGAGACGCCCCCTGCGAACCAGACGCCCGACCGCCTGCGCTGCCTGCGCGCTCGGTCTGCGCCCGCTGGCGCTCGTAGTTCTGCTCGCGACGACGCTCGGCGTCCTCACGCTTGGCAACATCGCGAAACACACGGCCTGAGCTCGAACGCACCGTCTCCAGATCCAAACCCAGCAGGTCGGCAATCTGGATAAAGTACGTATCGATCATGTAGCTATCGCGCAGCGGATAGATGAGTGTCAGTGCGTCCTCGAGCGCTTTGGCACGACCGCCCGGCGTGGTAATGTCGCTCGACTCCTGCAGCGAGCGGTACACAAAGTCCATGAGGGGCTCGGCGGCATCGATGCGCGCCTGCAGCGCCTCGCCGCCATGCGCGGTAATGAACTCCATGGGGTCGTTGCCGTCGGGAAGCACCACGCAGCGCAGGTCCATCGAATCCTGCTCGATAAACTGAATCGCGCGGCGCGCGGCCTTTTGACCGGCGGCGTCGCCATCGAACATATATACAATACGCTTGGCAAAACGGGTGAGCGTCTTTACATGATGTTCCGTCAGCGCCGTGCCCAGCGTGGCGACGACGTTTTTGATCCCCGCCTCCCAGCAGGCGATGCAATCGGTATAGCCCTCCACCACAATGGCAGTATCCTGCGCGACGATAAACTCCTTAGCCCAGTTAAAGCCGTAGAGGTTTCGTTTTTTATGGAACACGCTCGTCTCGGCGGTGTTGAGGTACTTAGGTTGACCGTCACCCATAATGCGCCCGCCAAAGGCGATGTTATGACCCTGCTCATCAAAGATGGGAAACATCACGCGGTCGTAAAAACGGTCGACAAGCTGCCCGCGCCCACGGCTAACGGCCACGTTGGCGTCAATCATCTCCTGCGGGGTAAA
>CAJJVE010000281.1:0-2286 GCA_905196265.1 uncultured Collinsella sp.
ACCTTGTCGGCCTTAGTACATACCGCCGCCCTGCTGACCAGCGGTGGCAGCAGCGATAGCGTCCTCAAGCTGAGTGTTCTTGGGCACATCGGAGACGGTAGCCTCGGTGATGAGGATCAGGCTGGCGACAGAAGCAGCGTTCTGCAGGGTGACGCGGCTGACCTTGACGGGGTCGAGGACGCCCATCTCGATCATGTCGCCCCACTCGCCGTTGGCAGAGTTGAGACCCTGGCCAGCGGGCAGCTCGGCAACCTTGTCGACCACGACAGCGCCCTCAAAGCCAGCGTTCTTGGCGATGGTGGCGACCGGAGCGGTCAGAGCCTTCTTGACGATGTCGACGCCAATCTTCTCCTCGGGGTCGTCGATCTCGACAGCGTCGAGCGCAGGAGCGGCGTCCATGAAGGCGACGCCGCCGCCGGCGACGATGCCCTCCTCGACAGCAGCGCGGGTAGCCTGCAGGGCATCCTCGACGCGGTGCTTGATCTCCTTGAGCTCGGACTCGGTAGCAGCGCCGACCTTGATGACGGCAACGCCACCGGAGAGCTTGGCCAGGCGCTCCTGGAGCTTCTCGCGGTCGAAGTCAGAGGTGGTGTTCTCCATCTCGCCCTTGATCTGAGCGATGCGGGCGTCGATGGCCTCCTTGGAGCCAGCGCCGCCGACGACGACGGTGTTGTCCTTGGAGATGGTGACGGACTTAGCAGTACCGAGCATATCGGCGGTGATGTCAGCGACCTTCACGCCCAGCTCGTCCAGAGCGGCCTGGCCACCGGTGAGGACGGCGATGTCCTCGAGGATGCGCTTGCGGCGATCGCCATAGCCCGGGGCCTTGACGGCGCAGACGTTGAGAGCGCCACGGATCTTGTTGAGGACCAGGGTCGGCAGAGCCTCGCCGTCGATGTCCTCAGCGATGATGAGCAGGCCACGGCCGGCGCGCTGGACAGCCTCGAGAACAGGCATGATGTCCTGAACGCTGGAGATCTTCTGGTCGGTGATGAGGATGTACGGATCCTTCATCACGGCCTCCATGCGGTCGTTGTCCGTGACGAAGTAAGCGGAGACATAGCCCTTGTCGAACTGCATGCCCTCGACGGTGTCGATGGTAATGTCGAACGTCTGGGAATCCTCGACGGTGATGACGCCGTCCTTACCCACGACCTCCATGGCCTCGGCGATCTTCTCGCCGACCTCGGGGTCACCGGCGGAGATGGTACCGACGGAAGCGATCTGCTCCTTGGTCTCGACCGGCTTGGCCTGCTTCTTCATCTCGGCGACGGCAGCGTTTACAGCCTTGTCGATGCCGCGACGGATGGCCAGCGGGTTGGCGCCGGCGGCGACGTTACGCAGACCGTCGTTGACGATAGCCTGGGCGAGCAGGGTTGCGGTGGTGGTGCCGTCACCCACGGTGTCGTTGGTCTTGGTGGCGACCTCCTTCACCAGCTGAGCGCCCATGTTCTCGATGTTGTCCTCGAGCTCGATCTCCTTAGCGACGGAAACGCCGTCGTTGGTGATGGTCGGGGCACCGAACGTGCGCTGCAGAGCGACGTAACGGCCCTTGGGGCCCATGGTGACGGTAACGGCGTCGGCCAGAGTGTTGACGCCCTTGGCGAGCTTGGCGCGGGCATCGGTGTTGAACGTAATGTTCTTTGCCATGGTAGGTAATCCTCCAAAAGAAATGTGACTCGCGTCGCCGCTTCCGAGTCCTATGCGGCGGACGCGTTCAAAGACGAATCAGAGATTCTGACGAGGCTAGGCCTCGACGACGGCGTAGATGTCGTCGGCGCGCATGAGCAGATACTTCTCGCCGTCGACCTTGACCTCGTTGCCACCAAACTTACCGTAGATGACAACGTCGCCGACCTGAACGTCCATGGGGATGCGCTCACCCTTGTCGTTGACCTTACCGGCGCCAACGGCAACGATGGTGCCGCGCTGCGGCTTCTCCTGAGCGTTGCTGGCGATGTACAGGCCAGAAGCGGTCTTCTGCTCGGCCTCGTCGGGCTTGACCAGGACGCGATCTGCAAGCGGCTTCAAAGACGACATGCTTGTTTCCTCCTTTTTGGGCCGCGCGGTCATGCCGCGCGGGTTAACCCTTTTTGTTTGCGTACGCGTTGAATGGTACCCACGAATGGCGGGTTATACAACACGGAGTCAAAAAATCTTATTTTTTGGCACTTAGATTTTCTGAATGCCGGGGGATAACTTGGCAGTGGCTCCCGGGGCGGACCGGAGGGCATGAAGTTTGCTGCTCTACAGTCCTGCGCAAGACGGAAAGCACATTAAGTGCTT
>CAJJVE010000282.1:0-2279 GCA_905196265.1 uncultured Collinsella sp.
GCTGCCTCGACGCTCAACGGCTATCGCTGGCCACGCAACTATCTGCAGCTTCGCGAGGTCTCGGAACGACTCTATATATTAGTAGGGTCGGGTGTGGCGGAGCGCGCGGTGGCGGAGGAGGTGCTCGCCCAGGAGGACGTCATCAAAACCGCAACCTTTGGCGCTCCGACGCTCGACAGCGACCTGTATATCCTGCGTCCACTGGCCGATACCGAACGCGACATTGCGCGGCTGGTCGTAGGCTACCTTCAGGGCAACCGGACCCGCGCTGCCGAGGTGCTGGGAATAAGCCGCACGACCTTGTGGCGCTTGCTGAAGGACGACGACCGCTGAGCGAGGTGCCCGTGACCGCGTGCGGCGCGTGTGCTACAGTCCAAAGCAGTAATGTTTCGATTGCGTTACAGCGTGCGGGGGCGTATGGCGGAGACTTCAAAACCAAACCGGAATAGACGGAGCGCGGCTCCAGTTAACCGCCGCACGACGTCCCGGACGTGGGGCAAGCACGCGTCGGGGTTCGACGGTTCGTTCAAACGCACCAAATACGGCTATCCTTCGGCAAGCGCTCGCTTGGCTATGCAGGCCGAGTCGACGCTGTGGGGGCGCAAGCGCGTGGTGGGCTCTAAGCTCAAGCACGACGGAACGCTGGGCTACATTAGCCGTGGCGCTGCTCGCCGAAGTGGGCTCAATCCCGCTGGATGGCATCGCTATGTTCCGATTGCGGTCGTTGTTGCGGCGATTGTGATCGCACTTGCCGCACTCGGTTACGCTGGCGGCGGGGTCGACCTGAGTGCGATGTTCAAGTCTGCTGAGCTCGCGCATGCCGGCACGGAGCTTGTCGAGGGCGCTCAGACACAGACGGGCGTGGCTCCTCAGCGCGGTATCGTTGCCGCTGCCGCAACGATCGCCGATGCCCAAAAGGACGAGGACGAACAGGGTGACGGCGCCGAAACGACTCAAACGAACGAGGGCGCGGGAACCTCGACGTCTATATAAGTTGCGGAGAAATATGTGCCGGCAGAAAGGGACAGTCCTTTTCTGCCGGCAGTTTGGGACACTCCTTGGCTACCCGACGTACACCACGTTGTCGCGGCGCGGCTTTGCTTCGGGAAGCGTGCCCTCGGCGTAGCCCAGAATGCAATTGCCTACACCGCGCAGGCTTCCGTCGGCGGGCAGACCCCACTTGGTCAGCAGTTCCAGTCCCTCGGGTGAGTCAAAGACCTCGTGCGCGCGGTGGATCCAACACGAATCGACGCCCAGCGCATAGGCTGCGTTGAGCAGGTTGCCCATGGCGAGCGAGCCGTCTTCCAGGTGCGTGGGCACGCTGCGGTCGACGAGCACCACCACAACGGTCTTGGCGCCGTAGAAGGGATCTCCCTCGCTGCCCATAACTTGTGCGTTGAGTTGCGAGAGACGCTCGACGGTTGCGGGGTCGGTGACGGCGACGAATGTGACCGGCTGGCGTCCCATGCCGCTCGGCGCGT
Organism: uncultured Collinsella sp.; assembly: GCA_905196265.1. GTDB lineage: Bacteria > Actinomycetota > Coriobacteriia > Coriobacteriales > Coriobacteriaceae > Collinsella. The sequence goes on from CAJJVE010000282.1 coordinate 1,482, forward strand.
ACTGGCCGGCTTCGATAATGCGTGCGAGCTTCTCGGCCTCGACAGGGCGATCGCTGTATTTGCGGCAGCTGCGGCGGTGGATGAGCGCTTCGATGGTCTCCATGGGTCCTCCTGACGTTGGTTTCGTTGCCTCGTTCTTACCCGCCGAACCAAAACCGTAATCGCGCAGCCGGCCCCAAACAATGCAAGCTACCAAGTGGAAAAGTTGGTTTGCATAAAACTTCAGCCAGAATGTGATAAACCGGTGGGATGGTTAAACGTTTTATCCCGTCTACCCTGCGGTTTTTTACCACTTGCCTAAATGATGTGCGCATAAGCTCTGATAAAGGTTTTACTAAAGGAGCACCAACGTTTATCAACGCGCCATGGTGGCGCCGGGCCAGGAGGTAAATCATGTTCCAGGCTGGAGATGTCGTCGAGACCGACTTCGAAGGATTTCTGAAGCTGCTGCGTTCCAAGACGCGCGCTTTTGTGTCGATTAACGATCACGAGTACTACATCACGCACACCGATGGCTATTGGCGTGTCCAGGATTGCGAGGCCCTCAACGATAAGGGCCACTTTACTGACTGCTCCGAGCTGGTCAACACGGTCTGCGAGGTCGTCGAACTGCCGTGGATCTGCGGCAAGAGCCTGCACGACAGCTTCTCGGGCGCCACGGTCTACGAGGCCGTCGCTGCTTAACAGCCAACACTCGATATTCTCTCGCAACCGCCGGCGCCGCCCCCGCGCCGGCGGTCTTTTTATGGGCTTTAGCCTGTGCGGGGCGCGCAGCGCGCCGCATCAGAAACCACCCGC
>CAJJVE010000283.1:0-2268 GCA_905196265.1 uncultured Collinsella sp.
GCGCCCATCAAGGTGGGCGACCGCACCGTTGGTACGCTCAAGTTCTACTACAAGACCCCGCGTGCCGTCGACCGTACCCAGTATGCGCTCGCCTCGGGTTTTGCCGAGATCCTGTCCACACAGCTCGCCATCCACGAGCTCGAGGTGCAAAAGGAACTGACGGCACGTGCCGAGGTGCGTGCCCTGCAGGCGCAGATCAATCCGCACTTTCTGTTCAACACGCTTAACACCATCGCGTCGTTTACGCGTACCGACCCGCTGCGCGCCCGCGAGCTGCTGCGCGAGTTCTCCTCGTTCTATCGCGCCACGCTCGACAACTCGGGGTCGCTTATCCCGGTCTCGCGCGAGGTTGCCCAGACCAAGCGCTACCTGACGTTTGAGAAGGCGCGCTTTGGCGAGGACCGCGTACTGGCGACCTTCGATGTCTCCGAGGATGTCGAGGACACGTTGGTCCCGGCCTTTGTAATCCAGCCCATCGTCGAGAACGCCGTGCGGCATGGCATGGGCGATGACGACGCCCTGCGGATCGATGTGACCGTCCATCAAGACGGCGACGACGCAATCCTGATTGCCGTGGCTGACAACGGCGTGGGCATGGACGAGGGCACCGCCGCCAGGCTGTTTGATGAGCGCTCCGCCCGCCCCGATGCCAGTTCCCCGCAAGGCGGCGGCGCCGGCGTGGCCATGCACAATATTTCTGAGCGCATCCATCGCTTTTATGGACCGCACTCTTATACGCGCGTCGAATCGGCGCCGGGCAAGGGCACCAAAGTGCTCCTGCATCTTGATTTGTCAGAGAGCATCTTTGACATTCAAGAGTAAAATAAAAGGCTATGGGCTCAACGCCAAGCGGCGGATGCCCAGCCTAGTTTGTTGACGAAAGGTTTAATCCCTATGCTGCGTGCGATGATTGTGGATGATGAGGCCCCGGCCCGTTCGGAACTTCGCTTCTTGCTCGAGCAGACGGGCAAGATCGGCACGATCACTGAGGCGTCGAGCGTCCGCTCCGCCATTGAGATGTTGATGGAGAGCCGCGTCGATGTCGTATTTCTCGATATCTCGATGCCCGGCGCTTCTGGTCTGCAGCTTGCCGAGGCACTGCATAAGCTTAAGAATCCGCCGGCGATTGTGTTTGTGACCGCGTATAGCGATCATGCCGTCGAGGCGTTCGACGTAGATGCCGTCGATTACCTCATGAAGCCGGTCGAGGAGGCACGCCTGGATCGCGCGATCGAGAAGGTCATGCAGCACGCCAAGCCCGTCACGGACAGCAAAGCCACCATCGAGCGCATTCCGGTGGAAAAGGGCGGCCGTAAGGTCCTCATCCCCGTGGATGACATTCGCTTCATCATGGCCAAGGACGACTACTCCTGTATCTATACCGTCGATGATCGTTTTCTATCGACGACTTCGCTGGCGCAGTTCGAGGCCAAGCTTTGCGACTTTGGCTTCTTTCGCGTTCATCGCCGCTATATCGTCAACTTGGCGTGCGTCACGGATGTCGAGACGGTGCCCTCGGGCGCTATCCAGCTGGGCATTACGGGCGTCGACGAACGCGTGCCGGTCTCGCGCCGCCGCGTTGTACCGCTCAAGAAGGCCCTGAGCCTCTAGCAAACTGGCCCCGCAGCCCTGTAGACCAATTGTCTGCGGAGCCGTGGGGCTTTTTGTATATACGTCGAATCGGTTTTGCAGAAGGGATCCCATGAACAGTGCAAGCGCCAAGCGCATCGACATCATCTCGGACACCCACGGCTATCTTTCGCCCGCGCTTCTGGACGAGCTCAAGGGCGCAGATCTGATCATCCACGCCGGGGACCTCACCTCAGAGATGGATTACGAGCATCTATGCACCATCGCCCCTGTGCGAGCGGTCCTAGGAAACAACGACTACTACCGCGACTACGGCCCGGATGTAGACCGTCTGGCCCTCTTCACCTACGAAGGCCTCAAATTCGCCGTAGCCCACTACCGCGAAGACCTTCCGGTGGGATCCGTAGACGTAGCCATCAACGGTCACACCCACGTAACCAAAGAAGCCCAAGTGGGCCGTTGTTTAGTCCTCAACCCGGGCAGCGCCAGCTACCCCAGAGGCACCCGAGGCCCCACTATGGCCAGAATGCTCGTCAAGGACGGCAAGATCCTGAGCACCAAATTTATTGACTTAGAGTAGGTGCAACAAAAACGGGGGATGCAGATCGCATCCCCCGTTTTTCTTTGAGCAAAAGGTCGAAGTCCAACAACAATCTTAGACAACCCCGCCGAGGAGCA
>CAJJVE010000284.1:0-2252 GCA_905196265.1 uncultured Collinsella sp.
AGGCCATGCGTGTCACCGGCGCCGGCGACCCCACCGTCCCCGTGTCCGAGACGCTCGAGGGCAAGTTGCCGCAGCGCAAGCTCGTAACCACCGCTGCCGCCGGCTACTCCAGCTACGGCAACCAGATCGGCCTTGCCACCGGCCAGGTCAACGAGCTCTATCACCCCGGCTACGTGGCCAAGCGCATGGAGGTCGGCGCCGTCGTGGGCGCTACCCCGGCAAATCACGTGCGCCGCGAGTGCCCCGCCCCCACCGACAAGATCATCCTGCTGGGCGGCCGCACCGGCCGTGACGGCATCGGCGGTGCCACCGGCTCCTCCAAGACCCAGAACACCGAGTCCATCGAGACCTCGGGCGCCGAGGTCCAGAAGGGCAACGCCCCGGTCGAGCGCAAGCTGCAGCGTCTGTTCCGCCGCGGCGACGCCTGCCGCCTGATCAAGCGCTGCAACGACTTTGGCGCCGGCGGCGTCTCGGTCGCCGTAGGCGAACTTGCCGACGGCCTGTATGTCGACCTGGACACCGTGACCAAAAAGTACGACGGCCTAGACGGCACCGAGCTCGCCATCTCCGAGTCCCAGGAGCGTATGGCCTGCGCCGTCGCCGACGGTGACGTCGAGGAGTTCATGGGCTACGCCGCCGAGGAGAACCTGGAGGCGACCGTTATCGCCGAGGTTACCGCCGAGCCGCGCATGCGCATGGCCTGGAACGGTGTCGCCATCGTCGACCTGTCCCGCGAGTTCCTCAACTCCAACGGTGCACCTAAGCACCAGGTCGCCCATGTGTGCGCCCGCAGCGTGTGGCAGCCCAGCTGGGCCGGCACCACGCTTGCCGAGCGCATGACCTCACTTGTCACCGATCTCAACGTTGCCTCCAACAAGGGCCTTTCCGAGCGCTTCGACTCCACCATCGGTGCCGCAACCGTGCTTATGCCCTTTGGCGGCAAGACGCAGCTCACCCCGAGCTCGGCCATGGTCGCCAAATTCCCCGTGGACGGCGAGACCACCACGGCGAGCGCCATGGCATGGGGCTTCAACCCCTACCTGATGGAAGCCGACCAGTTTGCGGGCGCCTACCTGTCCGTGGTCGAGTCCATCGCCAAGCTCGTGGCTGCCGGCTTTGAGCACAAGCGCGCCTATCTCTCCTTCCAGGAGTACTTCGAGCGTCTGCGCACCGAGGCCGAGCGCTGGGGCAAGCCCACGGCAGCCGTCCTGGGCGCCCTCATGGCCCAAGTCGACCTGGGTGCCGGCGCCATCGGTGGCAAGGATTCCATGAGCGGCTCGTTTGAGGACGAGGCCGGCGAGCTCAACGTTCCGCCGACTCTGATCAGCTTCGCTGTGGCCGTGGGCCGCGCGGCGCGCGCCGTCTCCCCTGAGTTCAAGGGCCTGACGCACCGCGTCGTCCGCATCGCCCCCGCCACCTACGGCGAGGACTACCGCCCCGACGCCCAGCAGCTGCTCGCCGCGTTTGACGCCGTCGAGGCGCTCACTGCTACCGGCGACGCCCTGGCCGTCTCCACGCCCGGCTACGGCTGCGGCGCCGAGAGCCTCTTTAAGATGTGTGTCGGCAACCAGATCGGCATCGAGCTTGCCGAGGATGTGGACGTGGAGAGCCTCTTCACCCCGCTCTATGGCAGCTTTATCGTCGAGCTCGCCGAGAACGCCGAGCTGCCCGAGGTCGCCGACGGCGTTGTCGTCGAGCCCCTGGGTACCACCGTCGAGGGCTATGTCATCGACACCGGCTCCGAGGTCATCGAACTCGCCGAGCTCCAGGAAGCCTGGGAGAGCGGCATCGAGGGCGTCTTCGCCTACCGCAGCGCCGGCGAGACCCCCGAGGTCGAGACTATCGATTTCCGCGCCAAGGACATCCACGTTTATGGCGGCGCCAAGATCGCCCGCCCGCGCGTGATCATCCCCGTGTTCCCCGGCAACAACTGCGAGTACGACAGCGCCCGCGCATTCCGTGCCGCCGGTGCCGAGGCCGACACCTTCGTGATCAACAACCTCACGCCCGAGGCCGTCGCCGAGAGCACCCACGAGCTTGCCCGCCGCATCCGTGCAAGCCAGATCGTCATGATCCCCGGCGGCTTCTCGGGCGGTGACGAGCCCGACGGCTCCGCCAAGTTCATCACGGCGTTCTTCCGCGCTCCCGAGGTCACCGAGGCAGTCCGCGACCTGCTCCAGGCCCGCGACGGCCTGATGCTGGGCATCTGCAACGGCTTCCAGGCCCTGATCAAGCTCGGCCTGGTGCCCTAC
>CAJJVE010000285.1:0-2241 GCA_905196265.1 uncultured Collinsella sp.
TGCCAGGCTGCCATCGATCGCTTGGCCGAGCTGCTCGAGCGCTATCTGGGAGCGACGGTCGTCGTTAAGACCCTAGTGACCCACGACAATCCCTGCGTGGAGCTGTAGCGGCGCCTAGAACCTATTGATGTCCCAAACCACCACAAAGGTGCCTGTCCCCTTTGTGGTGGTTTTTATGTTAATGGGTTAACAATTGGGATATTTGGGTACGGGGGTCCGGACATGCGGCTAAGATGTTTACCCGTTAGCATCATGCAAGCGAAAGGCGGTCGTCTCCCATGCAGCAGAACGACGAGACACGTTTTGAGGACTTTGTCGGACTGATCAGCGGCCTCTACAAGGAGATTCAGCGCATCAAGACGTCCGAAGGTGCAAGGCTCGGCCTTAAGGGCTCCGACGTCATGTGCCTGTACTATCTTGAGCGCAGCAAGGACGGCCTGACTGGCGCCGACCTCGCCCGCATGGCCGGCGTGACCCGCGCCGCCGTCTCGCGCACACTGGCACATCTGGAGGAGGGCGGCTACGTCGAGGTCGACGACTCGGGCGATGCTGCCGTCAAGTACCGTGCCCCGGTGCGCCTGACTGCCCTGGGCGGCGAGAGCATGAGCGAGGCCGATCGCATCATTCGCGAAGTGCTCGACACCACCGGTAAGGCCATGGGTGTGGAGCAGCGCGAGCAGATGTACGCGTCGCTGCGTACGATTCTCAACACTCTGCGCGAGATCTAGAGCCGCGCTGGCGCTAGCTTTCAGCCAACAATTGCATCGTCCCGTTTGAGCGCGCATGCCGTGCCGGGATGTTGTTGTCAAAATTCCCTGCGCGAGATCTGCGCAAGAAAGGATTCGCTATGTCCGTCCGCATTATTACCGATTCCGCGAGCGATATGACGCCGGCTGAGCACCCCGCGCTGCGTGTTCTGCCGCTGTCCGTCACCTTTGGCACCGACGTGTACATGGATGGTGTCGACATCGATCACCAGCGCTTTTACGAGATGCTCGTGGAGCGCGACGAGCTGCCCAAGACCGGTCAGGTCAACCCGTACGCCTTTTCGCAGGCGATTGCCGAAGCACGTGAGGCCGGCGACGAGGCGGTGATTATTACCGTGGGCGCTAAGCTATCAGGCACCAATCAGAGTGCCCGTACCGCACTTGCCGAGGCGCCAGGTGGCGACGTGTTCGTGGTAGACAGCAACAACGTCACCCTGGGCGAGCGCGTCCTGGTCGAGTACGCGCTGCGCTTGGTGGACGAGGGCCACAGTGCAGCTCAGATCGCGGCGGCTGTCGAGGCCGTGCGCGACCGCGTGGTGGTTATCGGCCTACTCGAGACGCTGGAGTACCTGGTGCGCGGCGGTCGCCTGTCTGCTGCGGCCGGCGCCGTGGGCACGCTGCTTAACGTAAAGCCCGTGGTGGCTGTCGAGGACGGCCTTATCGTGCAGCTGGGCAAGGCGCGCGGTTCCAAGAACGGCCGCAACCTGCTGAACCAAAAGGTCGAAAAGGCAGGCGGCATCGACTTTTCCATGCCGCTGGCACTGGGCTATACGGGCCTTTCGGATGCGGTGCTCAAGAAGTATGTCGAGGACAGCGCGGCGCTGTGGGCTGGCCACACCGAGGGCGAACTGCCCGTTCACACCATCGGCGCCACCATCGGCACCCACGTAGGCCCCGGCGCCGTAGCCGTAGCCTTCTTCCAGCCCGCCAACTAACCGACCTGCCATAAACCACCACAAAGGGGACAGGCACCTTTGTGGTGGTTTATGCTGGTTTCGGTTGAAAGGAGCGCATGTTGGCATCTGAGGGCTTTTTTGAGCGGGTGTACGAGGTGGTCGAGCAGATCCCTGAGGGGATGGTCGCCACGTATGGTCAGGTGGCGTTGCTTGCCGGTCGTCCACGAAGTGCGCGGTACGTGGGGTATGCGCTGCACAGCAATCCGCGCCCTGGCCAAATTCCCTGTCACCGCGTGGTGTTTGCCGATGGCCGTATTTGTGAGGGCTTTGCGTTTGGCGGCCCCGATGCCCAGCGTGAGCTTTTGCTGGGGGAGGGTGTGGCGTTTAAGGACGACATGCACGTCGATCTGGGCGCCTGTCGCTGGCCTGCCGGGCTCTAACTGCTCTGCCGTGGCCAAAACCACCACAAAGGTGCCTGTCCCCTTTGTGGTGGTTTTCCGCTGCAGGTTTACCGGGGCTAACTTATGGAGAAGCTATGGCGGCGCATATTGACGCTAGAAAGTAAACCATGGTGAACT
>CAJJVE010000286.1:0-2234 GCA_905196265.1 uncultured Collinsella sp.
CCAGGCGGCCGAGCATGGCGAAGCCCATGGCAGGCAGGATGTTGGCGGCAACGCCAAAGCCAGCAAGGACAAAGGGCGGGATGAAGTCGAGCAGGCCCTGGATGGCGTCAGCACCCAGATAGAACGACAGCGAGCACAGCAGGAACGCCATGATGATACCGGTCAAACCGATCAGGAAGTGCATCGCATAGACACCCTTAAGGTTGCCCTGGCCGGAGTAGACATCAGCGCGGTCGACCAGGATCGGCAGGGCGGCGTTAAGGATGTTCTTGATGGCAAGGCACAGCGTGGCGATGGGCATGGCAAGCGCGATGGCTGCCTCGGTGCTCTGGCCCAGCTGGATAGCGAAGGCGCAGGCGAGCACGCCGCCGATCGTCTCATCAGGCGGCAGGTAGGCGCCGATGGAGATCGAGCCCATGAACAGCAGCTCCAGACTCGCACCGATCGCGAGGCCGGACTGCAGGTCCCCCAGCACCAGGCCCACGAGCGGGCACAGGACGATGGGGCGGAACGCGTAGAGCGTACCGAGCTGGCAGTCGAACTTACCAAATGCGGCGATAAGTCCGATGAGGATTGCTTGGGTAAGCATACATCCCCCTTTCCATATAGGACACTACGAAGAGCTCAGACTCTTCGAAATTGAACGCCTAGAGCACGCTGGCGCAGTCGACCTTGGGGTCATCGGCCAGGGGTCGAATCTCGACCTCAACGCCACGATCCAGCATCTCGCGCACATCGGCTTCCTCGGCCGCGGTCAGGAAGATCTGACGAGAGACCTGACGAGCGTCGGGACGCTTCTCGTCCTTGGGCTTGGTGTTGCCCAGGTTGACCGACTTGATCTGCGGGCAGCCCTCAACAAGCTGCTTTGCCTCAGCGATAGTGGCGACGCAGATGATCATCTTGTACTTGTCGGTCACGCCCGAGTTGATAGCTTCGATTGCATGCTCCATATCTTTGATGACGAGCTTGCAGCCGGCAGGCTTGCCCATCTTGAGCGTCGTCTTCCACACCGGGTCGTTAGCGACCTTATCGCCCACGCAGAAGATGCAGTTGGAGCCAAGGCCCTGAACCCAGGAAACTGCGACCTGGCCATGAAGCAGGCGATGGTCAACGCGAAGTAGCTGAATCATAATGTGACCCCCCAAAGGTCTTGTGCCGTCATACGGCGTGTCAGTAGGTGCTGCGGATTAGAACTCTTCCTCCTCCTCGTCATCGACCAAAAGATCGTTGACAAACTTCACGCGCGTATCGTCCGCAGCGACGATGGCGCGAATCGTCTCCTCAACCGGCGCCGACTCGTCAGAGAACAGCAGCTGGATGAGCAGAGGAAGGTTCATGTTGGTAACGAGGTACGTGCGGGGACGCGTCTGGACGATCTTGGTGAACTCGTTGTTAACGCTACCGCCAAAGAGGTCGGTGCAGACAACGACATCATCGTCGGCAGACATGCCTGCCAGCAGTTTTTGGGCCTCCTCGGCCACGTCCATGCGGCCATCGACGAACATCGAAAGATCGTGGACGTTGTCGCGAGCGCCCGAGAGCAGCTCGACGCTCTCCTTGATGCCGGTGGCGAAGTGCGCATGGCTGGCGATGATGTACTGTCTCATTCTGTGTTCCTCTCAATAGCCCGGCACGTTCCCGCACCCGTTTTCTTTAGTAGTCGAACTGGTGATAGTAGCGACGATACTTGAGGTTGTGCTTGGTGACCGTCTCGTAGTAGCGAGCCAGGCGGTCGGTCACGAGCACCGTCAGAATCCACGGGGAGACGATGACGCGGAACTCGTCGTCAAGGCCGGGGATCGCGAACTCGGCGGTGTCGATGATGTTGATGTCGGTGTCGCCGGTCACGCCGCGGTTGAGGAAGGCGCGGACGCGCTCGTCGAGCTTGCGGTTCTCGTCCTCGCCCATGAACAGGAACACGGGGACGCCGGGCTCCACGAGCTCGAGGGTGCCGTGGAAGAAGTCGGCCGAGGTGATGTAGCGGGTGCGCTTCCACTGCATCTCCTCGAGGATGCACATCGAGAACAGGATCGTCTCGCCCCACAGGGCGCCGGAGCCGATGAACATGGTGTAGGGGGCCAGGGCGTACTTCTTGGCGAGCTCCTCGGCGCGCGGCTCGAAGCTCTTGCGGATGTCGACCAGGTGGGTCCAAACATCCTTGGTCTGCTCAATAAACTTGTCGAACTTGGGGAAGCAGCCGCGGCGGTTGAGCAGGCGCAGGCCGAAGCAGTCGG
>CAJJVE010000287.1:0-2200 GCA_905196265.1 uncultured Collinsella sp.
TTCGATGGCCACCCGTACGCCCGGCTTATTCGCAGCCGGTGATATCCGTTCCAAGCGTTTGCGTCAGGTTGTGACCGCTGTTTCGGACGGAGCCATAGCGGCAACCAGCGCATACGCTTTCCTACGCGGATAAGTACGATAATATATCTTATGTAAGGTTGTTATCTTTAAACAAAGTGGTTGGACGGTGCGTCAATGTGCTGTCCAACCACTTTTACTAAGCGGCTATGTGGTATGCAAAACTAGATAACCTAGAATACAATATAGAAAACGAACGGAGGCCTCTTATGAACCATGCTAAATACGTTATCCCGATGTCCGATACATCGGTCAGCATTAAGCCGGAGGATATTCAGCCGACGGTGCTGCCGGATGCATTTATTCAGTCCGATATGGTGGGTAAACTCAACGCGTTGAGCCTGCCACGCTATGACCAGTTGCCCAACGTAACGCTCTATCGTGATCAGGTTATTGAGTACATCGAACTGTGGATGGAGCCGCTTTCGATTTGCGTAGAGCAGCCTGTAATCACGCCTTCGATGATCAATAACTACGTGAAGGTCGGCCTCGTCCCTGCTCCGGTTAAAAAGCAGTATGGCCGTGAGCAGATTGCGCGTCTCATCGCCATTTGCATCTTTAAGCAGGTGCTGCCCATCGCTGCGGTTCAGGCGCTCTTTAATATTCAGCGCTTGAGCTACGATGCTCCAACGGCCTTCGATTATGTAGTCGATCAACTTGAGGCATCGATTCGTGCGGCGTTTTCCGTCGAGCAGACTCCCGTGCCCGATACCGCACATCAGGTTACGCGCGAATCGCTGCTCGTACGCAGTGCGGTTTCGTCTTTCGTATCGAAGGCGTACCTGATGAGCTATCTCAAGTTCAATGGGTTTAATAGCTAACCGAGGTATAAGACGGGCGGGATAAGGAGCCAATGGCCCCTTATCCCGCCCGTGCGTTTGTCTAGTTGGAAATTATCGGCCCGAAGCCACGCCCATGCCGTAGCCGATAATGAGGCCGTGCATCTCGGCATAGTAAGAATCTAGCCCGTTGCAGGGCATGATGATGGTCTTAGAGCCGGGCCAATGCTCCACAATGCGGCTGGCAAGTGCCTGGGCGCCCGCCTCATTCTCAACATGGTCGATAACGACCTCACCGCCGGTAAAGCCTTCGGCCTCCATGGTGTCGACAATCTTGGTGAGCATCTTCTTTTCTCCACGCGTGTGCCCAACGAGTTCAATTTTGCCCGCTTCGCTCGCCGTGCCCAAAATGCGGATATTGAGCTTGTTGGCAATAACGCCGGCTGCCTTAGGAATGCGTCCAGCCTTTGCAAGGTTCTCGTAATTACACAGGCTAAAGAGGATTTTGCTGTTCTGTTCCAGCTCATCGAAGTAAGCGCAGGCGTCCTCAAAGGAGGCTTCCGGGTTGCTTGCTAGATAGCGATCGAACAGCAAAAAGATTAAATCCATTTTGCCACCTGCGGCTCGCGAGTTAACCAAATGAATCTTACGGTTGGGCTCCTCGGCAAGCACCATGTCACGTGCGGTGGTCGCGGCATTGTAGCTTCCCGATACGCCCTCCGAGATGGGCATGCAGATCGTCTTGTCGGCAAGCTTAAAAAGTTCAGCCCACTCCCCTACGCTTGGACAGGCGCTCGAAGAAGCGCTCGACTCCGCCTGCACGGCGCAATTGAGCTCGTGAACATCGAGCGAGAGGTCGTCGACAAATTCACGCTCCCCTACTCGGATTTTTAGAGGCGCGAATGCAAAGGTGGTATGGGGTGCGGTTGGCTGCCAATCGCGAAGATTGCAGCTCGAATCGGAGATAAGCGCCCAGCTCATTGAGGGTCCTTTCTAGTTGTTCCTCAACAATTATAGCTATCTTTTGGACAGACGTTGTGCATATCTAGTATTTAAAACTAGATTGTTGCTTACACGCAAAACTTACGGTCGAGATAAAAGAATGGACCTCGCTCCCAAAGGATACGAGGCCCATTGTTGTTTGCTGAGTTAAAACACTTAGTAGCGAACGAAAATGTAATTGTTGTTCATACCGGCTGCGACGGAGCTGATGATAACACCCGTCTTGTAGTCGGAAGCATGGATCATTTGGCCGTTGCCAATGTAGATGCCGGTGTGGTAAGAGTTAACCACGACGTCACCAGGCTGGGGATCGGACACGCGGGTCCAGCCCATAAAGGTGC
>CAJJVE010000288.1:0-2184 GCA_905196265.1 uncultured Collinsella sp.
GGGCGTCCGTGGAGGGCGCCACCGGCGCGGCATCGCCCTGCTCGTAGGCCTCGCCCGCGGCCGTGGCCTCGGCCAAGCGCTCGGCCTCCTGGTCCTTGAGCGCTGCCATGAGCGAGCGAATACGGATACGCGCGGCGCCCAGGTTGGACACCTCGTCGATCTTGAGCACGGTGTAGATCTTGCCGCTGGCCTCCAGAATCTCCTGCACCTGGTCGGTGGTCAGAGCGTCCAGGCCGCAGCCGAAAGAGTTGAGCTGGATCAGGTCCAGGTCGTTGCGCATCGTCACAAAACGGGCGACGGCGTACAGGCGGCTGTGGTACATCCACTGGTCAACGACGCGGATCGGACGCTCGGGCTTCACGAGATGCGCAAGCGAATCCTCGGTAAAGACTGCAAAGCCAAAGCTCGAGATAAGCTCGGGCAGGGCGTGGTTGATCTCGGGGTCGTTATGGTAGGGGCGGCCGGCGAGCACAATGCCGTGGCCGCCGTGGTCCTCGACCCACTTAAGGGCCTCCTCGCCCATGGTCTGGATATCCTCGTGGAAGCGCGCATCGGCCTCAAAAGCAGCGTTGACGGCGGCATCGACCTCGGAGCGCGTGATCTTAGGACCGCGCACGCGACCGCGACCGGCCTCAGCATCGGCCACGCGGTCGACGGCGAGCACCTGGTACAGACGGCGCTTGAGCTCGGTCTTGTCGTGATAGGGCACAAACGGGTACAGGAACTCGATGTTCTGCTCGCGGATCTCGTCGATGTTGAGTGCCAACGCCGTGGGGTAGCTCATGACGATGGGGCAGTTGTAACAGTTGCCGGCGGTCGGATCCTCCTTGCGCTCCCAGCGCACGCACGGCATCCAAATGAAGTCGACATCGCGGTCGATGAGGTTCATCACGTGGCCGTGGCTCATCTTGGCCGGATAGCACACGCTCTCGGACGGCATGGACTCGATGCCCGCCTGGTAAGTCTTTTTGCTCGACTGGTCGGACAGCTGCACGCTAAAGCCCAGGCGCGTAAAGAACGCATGCCAGAAGGGGTAGTTCTCGTACATGTTGAGCGCACGGGGGATGCCGACGGTGCCGCGCGGGGCCTCGTCGGGGCTCAGCACCTCGCGGTTAAAGAGCAGCTCGTTTTTCTTTTTGAAGAGGTTGGGGGCCTCGGTTTTCTGCTTTTTGTGGCCAGCACCCTTCTCGCAGCGGTTACCGGTAATGAAGCGCCTGCCGCCGCCAAAATCGTTGACGGTGAGCTGGCAGTTGTTGGAGCAACGGCCGCAGCGGACATGCTTTTGCGTCACGGTAAGGTGCGCGATGTCCTCAGCCGAAAGGATGGTCGAGGTGCCGTCAGCGCCGGCGCGATCGCGGGCGAGCAGGGCAGCACCATAGGCACCCATGCAGCCGGCGATGTCGGGACGCACGGCGTGGACGCCGGTGAGCTGCTCAAACGCGCGCAGCGTGGCATCGGACATAAAGGTGCCGCCTTGGACGATCACCTGGCTGCCGATCTCCTTGGGGTCGCGCAGCTTAATGACCTTGAACAGGGCATTCTTGATGACGGAATAGGACAGGCCGGCCGCGATGTCGCCCACCGTGGCGCCTTCCTTTTGCGCCTGCTTGACGCGCGAGTTCATAAAGACCGTGCAGCGACTGCCCAGGTCGACGGGGGCCTTGGCATGGATGGCGGCATCGGCGAACGCGCGCACGTCCATGTTCATAGACACGGCGAAGCTCTCGATAAAGCTACCGCAACCCGACGAGCAGGCCTCGTTGAGCATGATGTGCTCGATAACGCCGTCCTTGACGCGCAGGCACTTCATGTCCTGGCCGCCGATGTCCAGAATGAACTCAACGCCGGGCAGGAACGCCTTGGCGCCGCGCAGGTGAGCGACGGTCTCGATTTCGCCCGAGTCTGCCTTGAGGGCCTCGATGAGCAGCGCCTCGCCGTAGCCCGTGGTGGTCACGTGGCCGATGGTGCAGCCGGCGGGAATGTGGTTGTAGAAATCGGCCATGATGACCTTGGCCGTGCCCAGGATGTCGCCGTTGTTGTTGCCGTACCAGGTGTGCAGCAGCTGACCGTCCTCGCCCACGAGCGCGGCCTTCATGGTGGTGGAGCCGGCGTCGATGCCAATGAACACGCGGCCGGTGTAGCCGTCGAGCTTGCCCTTGGGAACGACTTCCTGGTCGTGGCGGG
>CAJJVE010000289.1:0-2174 GCA_905196265.1 uncultured Collinsella sp.
CGCCATCAACGGTCGAGGTGAACGCGCCGTTGACACCGTCGGCAACAACGTCAAAGCAGGTATCGCCGGCAACCTCCAACGAGCCCTCCCCCACACGCACCGAGGCATAATGGCGCTCGATCTCGCGCGCCGGCTGCTGCAGCACCACGTCGCCGTCACCGGCCGTAAGCTCACGCGGCACCGTCATGCAATGCTGCCAGCCGCACACCACGGTGGGTGCGTTGCCATAGGTCGGCTCATCGGGCATGCCCATCCAGCCGATCAGAATGTGGCGACCGTCCTCGGCCGTGAACTCCTGCGGAGCATAGAAGTCAAAACCGGCGTCCCACAAGCGAAACTCGCCCAGCTCATAGGCACCGTCACCACCGGTAATGTCGCCCGTTACAGGCATGTAGCCAGCAGCGTATACGTTGCCGCGGTCCCAACGACCGCCCTCGAGCCCCTGGGGCGAGAAGGACAGCCACCTCGCCGGCACACCACCATCGGCCTCAAGCTCAAGGTATCCCGGGCACTCCCACATAAAGCCAAAACGCTCGGGCGTAGACACACGGCTCTCGAGCTCCCAGTTCAGCATATCGGCCGAGCCATACACCAGGATCTCGCCCACATCGCGCCCGGCGCCCTCGCCATGCATGGCGCAAAAACGGCTCTCGACATGAGGCCCGTCAACGCAACGACGCACGCCTAGCACCATGTGATAGCGACCAGCCTCATCGCGCCACACCTTGGGATCGCGCACGTGGCACGTCAGATCCTCGGGATAGTCCTCCGACGCCAGCACCACGCGCTTTTGGCTAAACGTCTGTCCATCGGCGCTCTCGACATACACGGTATCGGCGCGACGACCGGTGTTGACGTAGTCATAGACACCGTCCGCATCGGGGAGCTTAACGTTGCCGGTATAGAGCACGCGAATGCGACCGTCCTCGACCAATGCCGAGCCCGAATACACGCCATGGCAGTCGAACGGCTCGTCGGGAAGCAGCGGCGCGCCAACATATTCCCAGTTCATAAGGTCGCGGCTCGTGGCATGACCCCACATCTTGACGCCGCCGTTCACATCAAACGGAGCATACTGGAAGTATGCGTGAAACACGCCATCGGCCTGGCAAAGCCCGTTGGGGTCGTTGAGCCAGCCCGTGGGCGGCATAATATGAAAATGCTGAGCATAGGGCCCATGACCGCGCTCGGCGGCCGCGGCATCCATGTTGGCAACGAGCTTGGCAAGATCGCGCTGAAGTGCGTTAGACATGTCGGTATCCAATCGAATTAAATCAACGAACGCTTAAATCAAGGGTTCCAGATAAACAAAACGCCCACAGGATGGAGCCTGCGGGCGTTTTGTTTACGCGAATCCTACGCCTGCTCGGAAGCCTTGGGCTCGTCCTTGTATAGGACAAACGAGACGGCAAAGGAAACCAGCGCGGCGACCGCAAACATGATCACGTACTGCACGGGCTGGGCCAGGCACAGCAGGATGCCGAAGATACCGGTAACGCCCGTGCCGGAGGCAGCCAGCGAAGTGAGCGCGCAGACCAGGGCACCGCAACCGCCGCCGATGCAGCCGGCGATGAAGGGCTTAAAGAAGCGCAGGTTCACACCAAAGATGGCAGGCTCGGTAATGCCCATGAAGGCGGACAGGGCCGAAGGAAGCGCCAGACCCTTGATCTTGGCATCGCGGGTCTTAAAGGCAACGGCGAGCGCGGCACCACCCTGGGCGATGTTGGCAGCGCTGGCGATGGGCAGCCAATAGGTCACACCGTACTGAGCGAGCTGGCCCAGATCGATGGCGGTGTACATCTGGTGGCTACCGGTAACGACCGTGGGGGCATAGAACAGGCCGACGATAAAGGAACCGATGCCGAAGGGCAAGGTGAGCAGGGCCTGGATCAGGCCGAGGATGGCGTTCTCGGCCCACACGAAGATGGGGCCGACGGCAACGAGGGTCACGAGCACGGTCACGAACACCGAGACAAGCGGGGTCACAAAGAGGTCGAACATCTCGGGAACGATCTTGTGCAGGCGCTTCTCCAAGAAGGCGAGGATGGCGCAGGCGATGACGATCGGGATCACGTGGCCCTGATAGCCAACCCACTCAAAGCTGTACACGCCGGGAATGACGGTGACCATGGTCTGCACGCCCTCGGAGGCAACCGTATAGGCGCTCTGCAGCG
>CAJJVE010000290.1:0-2162 GCA_905196265.1 uncultured Collinsella sp.
GTCGTCATCGGCGCTTGCGGTGGTGCTTGCGGCAGGCGCGGCATCGCTCGATGCCGACTGAGCGGCCGCCGGGTTCGCGGCGATCTTATACGGGTCGGTCCAGCCGGCGTAGCGCTCGATGTATCCGGTCGAGCCCTCGTCCTCGACGCTCAGCACGCGATAGCTGTAGACGGTGTCCATAAAGCGCTTGGAACCCGGGTTCATGATGGGGGCGTCCAGACCCGCGCCAAAGGCGGCGGCCAAAAAGACCGAGCCCAGCAGCGGGCGCGCGGGCAGGCCAAAGCTGATGTTCGATACGCCGAGTGCGCACTTGACGCCCAGGCGCTCCTTGCACATAGACATGGCACGTAGAATTTGCTCAGCCTGGCGCTGGTTGGTCGAGGCGGTCATGACCAGGCAGTCGATGAGGATACGGTCCGGGCCGATGCCGTAATGGGCGGCCTCGGCCACGATGCGCTCGGCGATGGCGAAGCGGGCCTCGGCGGTATCGGGGATGCCGCCTTCGTCGAGCGTGAGGCCGACGACGTTGGTGCCGTAGTGGGCGACCAGCGGGAAGATCTCGTCCATGATCTGCTGTTTGCCATTGACCGAGTTGATGATGGGCTTGCCGGCGTAGCGGCGCACGGCTGCCTCGACGGCTGCGGGGTCGGTGGAGTCGATCTGCAACGGCAGCAGCGTGGAACCCTGGAGCTGTTCGGTTGCCTGCTGGATGATCTTGACCTCGTCGATCTCGGGCAGGCCCACATTGACGTCCAGGATGTCGGCGCCCTGCTCCTGCTGGCTAATGCCCTGGCTCACGACGTAATCCAGGTCGCCGTCGCGCAGGGCCTGCTGCAGGCGCTTTTTGCCGGTGGGGTTGATGCGTTCGCCGATGACGGCGATCTTGTGGCCGTCGCAGGGAAGGTCCACGACCGTCTGAGCGCTCGTGACCGACATACTGGGCTTGCGGTGGCGCGGGCTGGGTGTGTGATTGTCGATAAGCGTGCGCAGGGCGGCCATGTGCGCCGGCGTGGTTCCGCAGCAGCCGCCCACAACGCTCACACCGTCCTCGATCATGCCGGCGACGGCCTTGGCGTATTCGGAGGCCTGGATGTCAAAGACGGTGTTGCCGTCGTCGTCCACGTGGGGGAGTCCTGCATTGGCCTGCACCATAACGGGCTTGTCCGTAACGGTGAGCATACGTGCGGCGAGCCCTCGGAGCTCGGCCGGTCCCTGGCTGCAGTTGATGCCCAAAACGTCGGCGCCGATGGCATCGAGCGTGATGGCGGCCACCTCGGGACTCGTACCCAGGAACGTGCGGCCGTCTTCCTCAAAGGTCATGGTGGCAAAGACGGGCAGGTCGGAGTTCTCGCGGCAGGCGAGGACGGCCGCCTTGATCTCGGCAAGGTCGGTCATGGTCTCGATAATAAAGAGGTCCACGCCCGCATCGACGCCGGCGCGCACTTCCTCGGCAAAGAGGCCATAGGCCTCGTCGAAGCTCAGGGTGCCCAAGGGGCGAAGCAGCGCGCCGATGGGGCCGATGTCGCCGGCGACGTAGCGGGCGCCGGCCTCGCGGGCGCAGGTGACTGCCGCGGCAAAGACGTCTGCCACGGTGGCGGCGCCGTCGAGCTTGTGGGCGTTGGCGCCAAAGGTGTTGGCGGTGATCACGTCACAGCCAGCTTCGACGTACTGACGCTGGATATCGGTGATGACCCGGGGTTCCTCAAAGTTGAGCAGTTCGGGCAGGGCGCCTGCCTTCATGCCGGCGGCCTGCAACATGGTGCCCATGCCGCCGTCAAACAGCAGGTGCCCGGTGCCCTCGATGGCGGCACGCAGGCAATCGTCCTTAATGCGAAGGTCATCGATCGTGCGCGTTTTGTACGCGGCGCCGTTGCAGCGCGCAGCATTGACAGGTGCCGCCAGCGCGGCACCGTCCAGATCATGAGTGATAAGCGGAGTAAACATCGGGGGCTCCTAATGGCTGGAATAGCAGGTGGTGTGGGCGGCGCGGAAGCGGCAGTGCTCGCGCATGCGGCAGATATTGCAGGTGGGGCGGCTCTGGGCGTCGTGGACTTCGCCGTCGAACAGACCAATCACAGCGGTCACGCTCTTGGTGGGCATGAGCAGGCTGGTGGGGGTGACGGTAAGTCCAATGAGGCGCGTGGCATTGAGTGCATCCACGA
>CAJJVE010000291.1:0-2154 GCA_905196265.1 uncultured Collinsella sp.
CGATAGCGCTCATTAACACGGATACTATATTGGCCGGCGCGATCGCCCTTCAACGCTTCAAGACGATTGCCCGGAGGAACGCGAAGGTCATCAAGTGAAGCACAAACCTGCAGTTGACGAATCTTCCTCAATGCGACCCGCTCAAAGGGCACGAACCTCCTGACCCGCACACCCATTGCAAAACGTTCGGTATCCTCATCTTTGTACGATGCAATCATAGTATCGCCTTACGTTAATAACGTCAAACGTTTCTACAGACTTACATCTCTATTATACCGTACATTTGTTCGTATTTTCGAGAACATGCACCCGCGCCGATTAACCAAGCAAAAGCAATCGTTTGTAGACATCGAGGCCTTTGAGCAGAATTTCCTCGTCAAAGAGCATGGTATCAGTGTGAAGGGCGCTCGTGGCATAGGCGGGGCAGCCATCCGAATCGCTCGGGTTTTCTTGTCCCTCTGGCACGCCCGTGCCCAGCAGGAAGAACACGCCCGGAAGATGGCGCTGATAGAAGGCGAAGTCCTCGGCAATCAGCAGCGGCTCGTCCACAAGTTGCAGCTCGGACAAGGCAGGCGCAATGCAGGCAAACAGCTCGGGGTCGTTATCGACTGGCGGATAGCCCTCGGCAAAGTCGAGATCGTACGTGCAACCCGTTGCAGTGCATGCCTCATCGAGCACGCGGCGCACGCCTTCGCGTGCTCGGTCGAACATATCGTCCGTAAACACGCGCAAGCTGCCCGCGACATGGGCCTCCCCCGCCACCGCATTGCAGACGGTGCCGGCCTGCAGCAGGCCGAACTTACCAATGCAGGGCTCGTCGGCACCCAACTCGTCCATGAGCTCGCGCTCGGAAACTAAGAACTTGGCAGCCGCCAATGCCGCATCGTGCGATTCCTCGACTGGAACGC
This sequence comes from uncultured Collinsella sp., assembly GCA_905196265.1. Taxonomy (GTDB): domain Bacteria; phylum Actinomycetota; class Coriobacteriia; order Coriobacteriales; family Coriobacteriaceae; genus Collinsella. The sequence goes on from CAJJVE010000291.1 coordinate 909, forward strand.
CGTAGGTCTTGGCGATATGGATGCTCGTGCCATGGATATGAATGTGCGTCTCGCTTGAGCGCGCCAGCAGCGGACCGGGGCAGCTCGCCAACGTACCGGCGGGCAAATCGGGCCATACGTGGAAGCCAAAGATGCGATCTGCCCCATAGCGCTCGAATACGCCGCTCTCGCACACCGTCTTGGCGCCGCCGGTCGTCTCCTCGGCAGGCTGGAACACAAAGAGCACGTTGCGCTTGATGGCACCCGGTTGCTCACGAATCGCTCGGTCGACAAAAGTCGCCGCCGCGAGCGCCATGGCCATGTGACCGTCGTGACCGCACGCATGCATCTTGCCGGGATGGGTCGAGGCAAAGGCAACGCCCGTTGCCTCCGCGATGGGCAGCGCATCCATATCGGCGCGAATCGCCGTGGCATGCGCGGCGCCCGTGCCGGCATCGAAGAAAGCGCAGACGCAGCTGGGACACGGATGGGTCACCTCACAGGCGAGCGGCGCCAACACGCCCTCGATATAGGCGATAGTCTGCGGAAGATCGAAGTCGAGCTCCGGGATCCTGTGTAAGTCGCGCCGATAGCAACGGAGTTCTTGGAGCTCGGTCATAAAGGTTCCTTTCATAGGTGCGCGCCTGTTGCCATCTTATTGTGCCGCAAGATTGCCGCACCCTTATTTCCAGCATATCCCTGCATTTTTTAAACGTTATATACGAATACTCTTGTTTGGTAAAGTGCAACGTGGTAGGGTCGTTACCACTTGATAGAGGCGCGGGCACGAAGAGCCGCGGGCGAGTCGGCAGACTTTGACCCTGCGGGGAGGCGAAACCCGCCGAACTGGGTTTTTCGGGCACGAACAGCCTGGTGGGCCTGCGGGAAACACCCGCAGGACTGTCTGCAGCAATGCGGGAGCGCTATCCGGACATTGGGTCCACGCTATGCGGATTCGATGCGCCGATGGCGCCGTCTGGATAGCGAGGTTTACGGGACATGGCATTGACCCCCAACGAAGCGTATGCGGCCAAGCAGCCGTTTGTGGACAAGGAACTGCTCGAGCATATCGTCGAGCAGTTCCCCACGCCGTTTCATCTATACGACGAGGCGGGCATCCGCCGCAACATGCAAGAAGTGCGCGACGCCTTTGCATGGAACCCGGGCTTTAAGGAATACTTTGCCGTCAAGGCCAATCCCAACCCGGCGCTCATCTCCATTCTCAACGAATACGGCTGCGGCTGCGATTGCTCGAGTTATACCGAGC
>CAJJVE010000292.1:0-2133 GCA_905196265.1 uncultured Collinsella sp.
CAAACCCCACGATGGCAATATGGCTGCCCGAGACAGCGATGAGATGCGCGGTGCCCGTTACCGAAAACCAGTCGCCCGCCGGCTGGGCGCGCAGCTCGGCCGAACGACCGCAGACGACACCGGCAATGAGCGAACGCGCCGGGTCGGTCGCAGGCGCGATGGACGCAAGCAGACCATTTCGCAGCCGAAGCAGCGGCCCCGGAGAGCCCTCATCGACCGACACAATCCGAACGGCTTTAACCTTGCGTACCTCGCCTCGAAGCACGCGCGAGCGCCCGTACGCGTCGTTCTCAAAGCGCGAAATTCGACCGATAACACGCACATGAGACCCGGCACCAAGCTCGCGGTCGCACGACAGACGAACCTCACCCAAGCGCCTGCCGTCCACGCATGTTTCGCAGGTGTAGGAATACGTCCCATCGTTTATGGACGGATCACCCTGCACAACAAACTCGAGACTGCTTGCCGCTCGACCGTCGAGCGCCTTCGTGGCACTTAGCGCACCCACAGCCCACCACGCCGAAACAATCGAGCCCGCCAGAAAACCGATAGCTGCGGCATATAGCCAACGTTTCCACAGGACAAGTCGCTCACAAGATCGAGCCAGCACCATGCACAGCGACGCCGCAACCGAAATAACTACAAGCGGTCCGACCGCCGATGTCTGCTCCCCCAGTATCGCATCGGCGGCCACGTTGAGCACCAAGACACAGCTAACGCACAGGCCGGCACACAAGGCCATCGTCCATGGCATGAGGGGCCGCGGGGGCATCACATGCTCGCGCTTGGGCGCGCTCATACGCAGATGCAATCTTTGATTTTGGCGAGCTTCTTCTCACCGATCCCCGATACGCGCATAAGGTCATCGACCGAGGCAAAGGCCCCGTTTTGCGTCCGTTCATCGATTATCGACTGCGCCATAGAAGGCCCGATACCCGAAAGCGTCTGCAGTTCTGCCGCGCTCGCCGTATTGATGTTGACGAGCCCCGACGAAGGCCCCGCACCAGGGGTCGTGGCAGCACTACTTTCGGCCCCGCCGACCGCCGCAGCCGCTTGTTGCTCCCCCACCTTCGGAACATAGATCTTTTGTCCGTCTGCGACCTTGGACGCACGATTAAGCCCTGTCACATCCGCCTCGGCCGTAAGCCCTCCGGCGGCATCGATAGCTTGGGACACCCGCGCTCCATCTTTGAGCCGGTACACTCCGGGTGACACAACGGCGCCATCGACATCGACATAGACCTCCAATTCGGCAGAAGCTTTGTGCGAAGACCCATCGGACTCACGATCATGCGAATCAACGCCAGAACCCGGCTCCGCCGATGAGCCCGAGCCCCCAGCCCGCTCAAACGACACGCCTCCGGACTCGCCGCCAAAGCTCGCCATCGCAAGCCCGCTCGCCATCGCGATGACGACGAGTATCGCCACCACCACCGCTTTGTGCCCGAGCAACTTGCCCGCCCAGCGGTCCATCTTTTTGACCCGTTCATGTTGTTCGCGCTGCGCCATAGCAAAACCTCCCAGCACCATCGTGTCAGGAAAACGCAGCAAAACGAACCGCATGGACAACCCAGTTTTGACGGTCAAACCAAATACCGACCAAAACCTTGCGCGAACATGTCCATTTATTCAGTCACACGTCAGCGGATGAACATCTTGACATCATTTGCCCAGATAGCGAAAGACCGACGATACAGGCGCATCGTCGGTCTATGCAGGCAATTACTCGTGATCTTGGTAAATCTCACGCGGAGCAAGCTCCGAATGTTTGCGTTTTAGGGTCTTAGGGGCCTTATACGTGTTGCTGGAGAAGTCGATATACTCGGTCTGCTTAAGCAGGCGCTCGATCATTTCCTCGTGGTCGAACAGCTCCCAGGCCTCGTGCACGGCATCGAGTTTGGAGTGCGTCTCGGGACGACGAGGCATAAACAGCGTGCAGCAGTCGGGCGCCGCCTCGGTGGAAATATCGAACGTGCCGATCTCCTGAGCGCGCGCAATGATCTCCTGCTTGTCGGACCCGATGAGCGGACGGAACACGGGAATCTTCACGGCCTCGTTGACGGCCATGATGTTCTCGAGCGTCTGGGAGGCAACCTGACCGAGCGACTCGCCGGTAACGATGGCCTTGGCGCC
>CAJJVE010000293.1:0-2107 GCA_905196265.1 uncultured Collinsella sp.
CGGCGGCGTCGCCGCTGCCGTCGTGGGACTCGGAGCCATTGGAGCCGCCACTCACGGCTTCGGCATTCCCGACTACCTCGACGGCATCCGCAGCTCCCTTGACGACTACACCTGGGATCAGCTGCAGGAGATTTCGCTTAAGATCAAGGCTGCAGAGACGCGTAATGAGGCGCGCGAGATTGCCAAGCGCTATCACCTGCTCGACGATGACGGCCATATCCCCTATCCATGCACCAAACGCGTGAAGCTCACCAACGGGCTGGAGGTCGGCGCACAACTCGTGGGCATCCGCCACGACGAGCTTCTGGACGGGACGGGCAAGGCCGGACTGACGTTTATGTTCGATGCGGGTATTGCCGAGCGCAATGCTGCGGCCCAACCGCTGAGCGCCGGCTGGGCAGATTGCGAGCTGCGGGAATGGCTCGACGGCGACGGCCTTAAGCTGCTGCCCAACGAGTTGCGCGCACTCATCAAATCTGTCAAAAAGATCTCGAATAACGTTGGCGCCGCCAGAAGCGCATCGTGTCTGAGCGAGCTGCCCGCAACTCTTTGGCTTCCCGCCATGGTCGAGCTCTGCGGCGATCAGCCACCTGAGTCATTTACCGAGGACTTTCACTACCTGGCAGATATCTACAACGGCGAGGGCAAGGAGTATCAGCTCTTCCGCGAGCTCAAGGTAAGTCCGTATACCACGAACGAGATGTTGGTTCGCCAGTGGAAGGGCAAGGACGCCTGTTGGTGGGAACGAACGACGAGTCCCGACACATCGGAGAGCGAAGGCACGCTCTACATGAACCGCGTGGGGCACGACGGCGACGTCTTTACGTACGCCACGCCTGCGAGCAAGCCCAACAAGCGGACCTGCGTGATTCCCGGATTCTGTATCTAGGGGGCGGTGGACTGCGGCAGGGCTTCCGGCCCCAGCGTTTGTCTCGATCTGTAACAGTAACTCAGGAAAATCGGGTCTACATGTTACAGATCGAGATATTAAGTCATCGTCGGACGGTTCGTCTTAATCTGTAACATCTGGAACCCAAAAACCGGTCTTAGTGTTACAGATTGAGACAAACTCAAACCTCGCAAAACAAAATCTCAATCTGTAACAGCTAGAGGTCATTTTCCCTGCTAGATGTTACAGATTGAGATGTTAAGCAACCGCCGAATTGTTTGTCTCAATTTGTAACAGTAACCCGGCAAAACTGGGGCTAGATGTTACAGATCGAGACGAAGGGCGGGGATGGTGCACCAACCCGGCAACCATCCTCATCTGTATCGGAATGTCATACATTTCTTTCTGTACTGTACACCCCCAGGGGGTATGGGTGTATAGTATCGGCAGGTTAACAATTCCAACAACGAACTATGGAAAGGAGAAACCATGGCTCAAGATAAGTTCGACGTGGGCGGCATGACGTGCGCCGCTTGCCAGGCGCATGTGGACCGCGCCGTCAGCAAGCTCGACGGCGTCCAAAGCGTCGCGGTCAACCTGCTCGCCGGTTCCATGATGGTCGACTACGACCCCGCGCAGGTCTCCCCCGACGATATCTGCACCGCCGTCGACCGCGCGGGCTACTCGGCCTCGCCCGTCAGCATGCGCACCGATGCCGCCCCAAACGGCAGCGCACAAGCCAGGTCCGGTGCCACCCATATGGAGTCGCCGACCAAAAAGCTAGAGGCCACCGCCTCCGCCATGCGCACCCGTCTCATCATCTCAATCATCTTTCTCATTCCGCTGTTCTACATAGGCATGGGACACATGCTCGGCTGGCCGCTGCCCGGCATCTTCACGGACCACATCCACAGCATGACGCTCGCCCTCACCGAGCTCGTCTTGCTCATCCCCATCGTCTACGTCAACGACGCGTACTTTATCAACGGCTTCAAATCACTCGTACACGGCGCGCCCACCATGGACGCTCTCATCGCCGTCGGCGCCACCGCGTCAATCGCCTGGTCGCTCTACGCCATGTTCATCATGGCCGACCAGCTGGCCACAGGTCAGGTGCACGAGGCCATGATGATGAGCATGGACAACCTGTATTTTGAGAGTGCCGGCACGATTCTGTCGCTCGTCACCGTGGGCAAATACCTCGAGACGCGCAGCAAG
>CAJJVE010000294.1:0-2076 GCA_905196265.1 uncultured Collinsella sp.
CAACCACCCGAGCGTCCACGTCACCGTCCTGGACAAGCTGACCTACGCCGGCAACCCCGAGAACATCGCCGGGCTGCCCTCCGACTGCGTGGAGCTCGTCGTGGGCGACATCTGCGACGTCGGGCTGCTGGACAGGCTGGTCCCCGGCCACGACGCGATCGTGCACTACGCCGCGGAGTCCCACAACGATAACTCCATCGCCGACCCAGAGCCCTTCCTGCGCACAAACGTGGAGGGCACCTTCCGCCTGCTGGAGGTCGTACGGAAATACGGTATCCGCTACCACCACGTCTCCACCGACGAGGTCTACGGCGACCTGGCGCTCGACGACCCCGCCAAGTTCACCGAGGAGACGCCCTACAGGCCCTCGAGCCCCTACAGCTCCACCAAGGCGTCCTCCGACATGCTGGTCCGCGCCTGGACCCGCACCTACGGCCTGCGCACCACGATCTCCAACTGCTCCAACAACTACGGCCCCTACCAGCACGTGGAGAAGTTCATCCCCAGGCAGATCACCAACATCATCGACGGCGTCCGCCCCAAGCTCTACGGCCGCGGCGAGAACGTCCGCGACTGGATCCACACCGAGGACCACTCCTCGGCCGTCTGGGACATCCTCACCAAGGGCCGCACGGGGGAGACCTACCTCATCGGCGCTAATGGCGAGAAAGACAACATCACGGTCCTGCGCATGATCCTGGAGGCCATGGGGAAGGACCCCGAGGACTTCGACTGGGTCGCCGACCGCCCCGGCCACGACCGCCGCTACGCCATCGACAGCACGAAGTTGCAGCGCGAGCTCGGCTGGAGGCCGGCGCACACCGACTTCGTCGAGGGCCTGAGGGCCACCATCGACTGGTACGTCGAGAACGAGTCCTGGTGGCGCCCAGCCAAGGAGGCCACCGAGGCCCGCTACAGGGCACAGGGGCAGTAGTGGGCCCTAAAGTATCATGGTTTTGATGGGTTGAGGGCAACGGGGGATTAAATTGCCGCCTGATGCCCTCAATTATTGTTGGTAGACAGCGTATCTAGGACATTCGTGCATAGACTCAAGGCAGTCTGACTCCATGTGAATCGCGAACAGACTAGATTATGAACATTATGAGAGTGCTCAATAAGTAAATCCGGGTTTTCGAAATATACAAGGACAGCCTTTTGAATAGAGTCAATTGCACAGTCTTGCAAAACTGTACCGAAATTGCTTTCGGGAATGATATCGGATGCGCCTGCGCAATTACTAACTACGATTGCGCATTTTTGAGCTGCAGCCTCAAGAAGAACGGTTGGCATGCCCTCTGGATATTCACTAGGCATAAGAAAACAGCTAGCATAGCGTAGTAAGGATGACATGTCAGATTCATTTAATCTTCCGACAAAATGGATTCTTTCATTTTGCGCGTTGGACACCGCTGTATTTAATGGGCCACTGCCCGCAATAATCAAATGAATGTTTTTGCCGTGAATGCCGTCGATTGCTTCTATTGCCTTCATAACGCCTTTTTCTTCAATCAGGCGACCGGCATATGCAACAACAAATGCGTCGGGAGATATATTAAGCTCAGAATTCCAGTCTCTATTTGATGCAGATGAGCAGTATGCATCAGCATCAATCGAGTTGGGTATTACGGAATGGGGTGAAAACCCCAAGCTTTTTATCCACTGTAAACTTCGATTCGAAACTGCGCAGGCAACCGGCTTGCTTCTAGAAATGATTTTTGTTGACAGTCCTTCATATAATCGCATGAGATAACCCATTGGACTTATCTCTGTAGACAAGTATCCAGAGCTATGATCAATTAAAACTGGCCGTATGTGCTTCTTTGCAGCAATCCTGCATGCAAGAAGACCGATTGGATAATAGCGAGTGTTGATAATGATGTCGCTAATGGACAGTTTCATTATCTGATTAAAAATCCGGTATGTGCTTGGTATAGGTTTGATAACAGGAAATCTGTCATTCATTAGAGACAACGAGGGTGCCTCGATTAAAGAGATGCCGTTGTCACTAGTGATTCCGTAGCTTCGTTCTGAATTGGAAGAAGTGAGTATAACAACTTCGTTGCCAAGCTCAGTCAA
>CAJJVE010000295.1:0-2070 GCA_905196265.1 uncultured Collinsella sp.
GAAAGGTGCGAAATCTCGATGACGGGCTGCTGCGCGTCTGCGCCATCGATTGCAGAGGAGACGTTGTCGGGAATACGAGGATCGGATGCGAAAGGCCGCCCGGCGATGCCTGTCCTACTCCGCTCGGTATAAGCCTGCGCTATATCGGCGACCATATCCGCCTCGCGCACCTGCGCGCAAATGGGCACGCCCTTCGCGCGAAGCGCCATGCCAAGACAGCACGATGCCGGCATATCCAGGTTCAGCCGCGCGAGTTCGTCCGCCCGCGTCAAGATCTCCTCGGGCGTACCGAGCATGGCAACGCGGCCCGCCTGGAAGACAGCAACGCGATCGGCCTCAGCGGCCTCTTCCATAAAGTGCGTAATCATCACGATGGTCATGCCGCGTTCATGCAGCGCATGACAGGCCTTCATAAGGCCCTTGCGCCCGCGCGGATCGAGCATCGAGGACGCCTCGTCCAAAATGAGCACGCGCGGCTCCATGGCGAGCACGCCGGCAAGCGCCACGCGCTGCTTTTGTCCGCCCGAGAGAGCGTGGGTCTCGTGGCGCTCAAAGCCCACCAGACCCACGGCCTTTAGCGCCTCGCGCACGCGCTGCGCGATCTGGGCCGATTCGACCCCTAAGTTCTCGGGACCAAACGCAACATCGTCCTCGACAAGCGTCGCCACAAGCTGGTCGTCGGGATTCTGGAACACCATGCCCGCAGTCGAGCGGACGTCGTAGACCAGCTCGGGGTCGGACGCGTCCATGCCGTTGACACACACCGTTCCCGCATCGGGCTGCAGTAGCGCGTTCAAATGCTTGGCAAACGTCGACTTGCCCGACCCATTGCCGCCGAGGATGCAGAAAAACTCGCCATCCTCGATGTTCAGATCGATGCCATCGAGCGCCAGTGCAGCACCGTCATAGCTAAAGGAAACGCCCCGACACTCAATCATGCGTGGCCTTTGACCTGGTCCTTCTTGGGCGTGATGAGATTAGAGACCGCCTTGTACACCGCCAGCGTCAACACCGAGTTGAGCACGGTCTTGATGAGGTTGAACGGCAGCACGGCGGGAATCATGAGCGGGGCGATCACATCGACCGAGCCATACCAGAACCAAACGCCGATGGTTAGGTTCGCGACCATGGACAGCGCCGTAGCGGCAATGACGCCGAGCGCCAGGCCAATCACAGCACCCTTGTAGGTGTGCATCTTTTGGTAGACAATCGCCGCGGGCAGAATAAAGCCCAGCGTAGCAACCAGGTTCATAAGCGCGCCGACCCAGTCACCCGTGGTGAGCGCATGGATAACGATCGCCATAGCGGCAACAGCGGTGCCGGCACCAGGGCCATACGCAAATCCACACACCATCGCCGGCACCAGCGACGGGTCATACGTCAAAAACGGCGCCGAGGGAAGAATGGGCAGCTGTACATACATAAACAGTGCTCCCAAGGCGCACATCAACGCCATGGTAACGAGCTGTTTGGTGCTCCACCTATTCGTGTTCTCAAAATGGATATGCTGCGACTGTTCAGACATAAGATCACCTGCCTCTTTCATCCGGACTCTAACCGTTGGTACTGGGATCTCACCAGTTCAGCCGGCATGCGAACCAACGCACACACGGGTCGCGGACTCATCGGCTCGGTCGCAGGCATCTCGCCTGCGCCACGGCGTCCCTTTGACACCGCCCGATTTACCGCCAGTGGGGAATTTCACCCCGCCCTGAAACAGCAATTGCAAGTGTAGCACGAGCGGATATTCGCGCAAGTATGCCAAGGGTAATTTGTGGCGGGGACCAGTTGCCGCAACAACCACGTTCCCCACCCATCCCAAAGTAACGCGCCTTTCGCGGCAAAGCCGCGAAACAGCGACCGGGACACGTATCCCCATCAGCCACGATCACCGCCCACGCCGACCTCAAGGCCGTAAACGCAGGGAATCCGGGGGCGGGACGGGGGTTTCTCTCCGGAACATTCCGCAGGACGCAAAGAGGCTCCGCAGCGCGAAGCGCGATGCGGAGCCTCTTTGCATGTCCGAGGACGTTCCGGAGAGAAACCCCCGTCCCGCCCCCGGATTCCCGG
>CAJJVE010000296.1:0-2068 GCA_905196265.1 uncultured Collinsella sp.
CTGTAGAGCAGGAAAGTTCATATGCGCCGCCCGGCTCCCGCGGCTCTCAGGGGCTCCCATCCCAAATGCGGAGCAAAGCTCCGCACGCCAACTTTTTCTTTCAGCTAAAGAACGCCGGAAATTCGACGCTGGCTTGTTAACCTTGCTGGACGTTGTCGACGCCAAACCAGCCCAGAAGCTATATCGATACAGAAAGGTCCCCGGACGGAGGGGCCGGATATAAGGTTTATCGCGAGTTCCGCACGCAAAGAAGGCCACTTAATGTGGCCTTCGTCTTGCGCAGGACTGTAGAGCAGGAAACCTTATATCCGGCCCCTCCGTCCGGGGACCGCGCCGTACCAGCTACAGCGTCATGTTCGGATCGGCGTCGACATCGAACGGCGAGATTTCACCTCGGTCGAATTTACGGCGAGCGACCTCCGCGATCATGGCTGCGTTATCGGTACAGGCAGACAAGGGCGGCACCGTCACGCGGATGCCCTGGCGCCCGAGCTTCTTGATCATCATCTCGCGCAGATGCGGGTTGGCCGAGACGCCGCCACCGATGCAGTATTCCTTGCATCCGGTAGCGTGCAGTGCGTTTTTGGCCTTCTTGTACTGCACGTCAAAGACAGCTGCCTCAAACGAAGCCGCCAGATCGGGAAGGTGAATCGTGCGCCCGGCCTTGGTCTCTTGCTCGATGTAGAGCGTCACCGCCGTCTTGAGGCCCGAAAGCGAGAAGCGGTAGTCCCCCCTGCTGTTAAGCGCACGGGGGAAGTCAATCGCGCGGGGATTGCCCGTCTCGGCCAGTTTGGAAATGATGGGGCCGCCGGGATAGCCCAGACCCAGCGCCTTGGCCACCTTGTCGAAGGCCTCGCCCACGGCGTCGTCGAGCGTCTCGCCGAGCACCTCGTAGTCGCCCCATGCCTTGACGTGAACAAGCATGGTATGACCGCCCGAGACGAGCGTGAAGATAAACGGCGGCTTGAGATCGGGCTGCGCCAACAGGTTGGCGAACAGATGACCCTCCAGATGGTTGACGCACACGAGCGGTTTACCGGCGGCATAGGCAAAGCCCTTGGCGAAGGCGACGCCCACCACCAGAGCACCCACCAGGCCCGGACCCTGCGTCACGCCAACAGCGGCAAGCTCGCTCGGCGCGATGGCTCCGCCCGTAAGGCCCAGCGACGCTGCGGCGTCCTCGAGTGCCGCGTCCACGACGCTCACGATGACCTCAACGTGCTTGCGCGAGGCGATCTCGGGCACCACGCCGCCAAAGCGAGCATGAAAATCAATCTGCGTCGACACCTGGTTGGCCAGCATCTTGCCGTCCGCATCGATAATCGCCACGGCCGTCTCGTCGCAGGAACTCTCGATGGCAAGCACCAGGCGGCGGCGCTCGATTTCGGCACGCTCCTCAGCGGTGCGTTCGGGCGCGGGCAGCGGCCACACACGCTGCTCAGCCGCCGTCGGCTCGGGCGAGGCATTGTCGAGAGGAAGCACCAGGGGCAGCGGCGCCGTCATGACGATGGCATCTTTGCCAGCACCGTAGTAACCACGGCGGCGGCCCGCCTCGGTAAAGCCAAGGGAGGCATAGAGCGCAATAGCGCCCTCGTTGCCATCCTCAACCTCGAGCGAGGCGGTCGTACAGCCGAGCATCTGGGCATCGTAGCTCACGTGCGACAGCAGCTTGCGGGCGATGCCCTCGCGGCGATGTTTCGGGTCGACGGAAACATCCAGAATCTGCACGTCACCGTCTACGACCATGCCACCGGCAAGCCCCAACAGCTGACCGTCATCGTGCGCCACCCACCAGCTGCGCGGCACCGCAACATCCTCGCCCAACTCGGACAGGAACATGCCCGGCGTCCATGCCTCGTGCCCAGCGCCTTCAAAGCAGGCGGCCTCCAGCGCACTCGCACCCTCGGCGTCCGCCGCACCCATGGGGCGAAATTGCAGATGGCGACCGGCGAGCTCATCAGCGACGCCCGTAATTTCGCTCTGCGCGCTCTCGGATAGACCGAGGCGTTTGCGCTCGTTTTCCTCGGCATCAGAAAGGCGCGTATAGATCGGTAGGACGCGGGCCGGG
>CAJJVE010000297.1:0-2062 GCA_905196265.1 uncultured Collinsella sp.
GTCGCCGACGGCCAGCACAGTGTGCTGCTCTCGAGCCACATTACGTCCGACCTCGATCGCACCGCTGATCGCGTCATCTGCATCGATAATGGCTCGATTATTTTTGACCTGCCGCGCGAGGACATTACCGACCGCGCCGGCATCGCCCACTGCACCCAATCGCAGGCTGCCGAGCTTATGGCTTGCGTCGAAGGCGCCCGTGCCGCCCGTCACGCCTACAGCGTGGACGTACTCGTACCCAACCGTCGCGAAACGCTCGAGGCCTTTCCCGAGATTCCCTGCGATCGGGCAACCATTGATGACTATCTGCGCCTCATACTGAAAGGGGCTTCGAAATGAAACGCGCCTTTATGTCCGAACTCGCCATCGTTCGCACGCTCATCCCGAGCATTGCGGGCGTCGGCTTGTTCATCTTCGTTGTGCTGACGCTCGTCAACGCGTCGGATGGCGATTCCGGTATGAGCGCCGGCGCCTGCGCCGTCAGTGCCATGTCGCCCATCATAGTCATGAACTCACTGGCCGGTTTCGACAATCAAAACGGTTGGGAGCGCTACCGGGCAACGCTGCCCTTCTCGCGCAAAGACATCATCCGCGCACGCTACCTGAGCGTTATTGTCTTCTCCGCCGTCATGGCATGTGCAGCTACGCTTTTGAGCATCGCCTCCATCCCGCTCTTCAACAGCGCGGGCATTCCTTCGACGGGACAGACGGTCTTTGAAATCGCAATCGCCTCGGCAGCATCGATGCTCATCTCCCTCATGATGGTGTTTTTGGCGCAGCCGCTGTTCTTTCGATTTGGTCACATGGAGGCGCTGCGCCTATCCGTTGGCCTGTTTGCCCTGCTTGGTTGCGGCACCATGGCCACGCTGAGCTCCTCCAACCCCATCAGCAACTGGCTCATGTCGATTGCCGGAGCGAATCCCGATCCTGCCGTTCTTGGCTGCCTGTGCGCAGGAATTGCCGTACTGGCCCTCGCGCTATGTGCAGTCAGCTGTACCGTCAGCACCAAGGTTTATCAAGTACGCGATCTGTAGGCACGCGAAACTCGACCTATGCAGGCCACTATCGGTCGCAATCGCCCATCCGCAAATCCGTGACAAACGGCATGTCCCCGGCGTGCGTCACCGTGCTACTTGCGCAGCGGCTTGGGCAGCGGAATGCCAGCGGCGATAACGGCGGCGATGATCATGCAGACGATGCCCTTGAGCGGAAAGCACATAAGCAGCAGGCCCACAACCATGACAGGCTGGCGCATGACCGCACCCATCGTCGATGCCGTGCAGACGGCGACGCAAAAGACCGGATCTGCGCCGGTAAGGATGGCAAGGCCGTAGCCCAGGCTTACGCCCGAGAAGATAACCGGGAAGAAGTGACCGCCACACCAGCCCAGGTTGATGAGGGTGGGGGTCAGCATGGCTTTGACAAGACCGGTCGCGATAAGCACGCCGGCGGGAATGGTCAGATAGGTTTCCATGAGCACGTCGGCCTGGGTCTCGCCGGCAAACATGGTGTAGGGCAGGACCGTGCCACAGATGGCGAGCGCCAGACCGGCTAGCATGGCCTTGACGACAGGACGCTCCCCTATTGCATGGGACAGCGCCTCGCTTGCGTGCTCGGAGACAAAGTACAGCCAGCCGCAGATTGTTCCGATCAACGACAGAGGGACGAGCCAGGTAAGCTCTAGGTTGCCCACCTCGGCGGACTCGAACCTGGGCATGCCCATGCCGCCGCCCACAAGCTGGCCAAGCAGCAGGTAAGTGCCCAGACCGCCGGCAATCGCAATGCCGTAGACCACCGTCTTTTGCGCCTTGGGCAGCTTGATGGTGATCTCGCCGGACACGGACCCATCGTCGGCGTCTTCGCCCTGGCCGTCGGCGCTACCGGCAAGCGGTGCCACAAAACCAAAGACGGGCGCGGTAAAGAGCGCCGTCAGGGCAGCCTGGGTGCCTAGCAGTGTAAGCTCCCTAAACTCGGCGCCAAAGCGACGCATGCGGTCGCCGACCCAGCTGCACAGACCAGCGATAACGCCGGTCAGGCCGGCCTCCGGTCCAATGCTTCCGCC
>CAJJVE010000298.1:0-2060 GCA_905196265.1 uncultured Collinsella sp.
GAACATCGGAATAGCGTTGTTTTTCTACCCGTCCGACCGATATCTTATACCAAAAACTGCTCACATACTTATTGACGAAAAAAAGAGGAATGCTGGCCACCACACTGGCAATTACAATAATGCCATTAAATGAAACAAGTACGCATACCACGCTCGCAAAAGAAATTAAGCATTGCACGATCGAGAAAACGGTGTTGATTAAGTTTGTACAACGGATCGACGTTTGTTCTGAAGTGAAGCGGATTCGATTATAAGTTGTTTCATTATCATACTGACTCATCGGCAAGTGAACACATTTTTCTAACACCTGTGCGTTCACCAATAAAGATATCCGACCACTCACATCACTTTTTAGTAAGATACTGAGGTTATTCACAACAGACAGCATCATGTTTGTTAAGAAAAGGAAAAACAAAAGCCAGATGATTTCCATTTCAAACGCCTGCTGGCCACACGCTCTTGCCAGGCTATCCAGAAAAGCTCTGGACAGTATCAGGGTTAGAAAAGGGCATACGCCCGCTATTGTGCTAAGGATCCCTAAAAAAGCAATCCCCCCTGGAGCTGCATGAAAAAGTATTTTTAGAGTTCTAAATGTGATGGAAAGCGTCTCTTTAATAGATAACGTACTTTTTTCCATGGATACATTCCTCGATCATTTTTCTGACACCAGAAGGAGGGAAAGCCGGATAGCTTTCCCTCCTTCCGTTGATTGGACGCGATGTAATGATGAATTACGAAACCGCGTTGTGGGCGCCATCGTAGTTGATGGACAGGTTGTACTCGATCGTGGTGTTGCAGGTGCAAGCGCAACCACCGCCAGAATCGCGCTGGCCAGTCCAAACGCTATTGAAGCTGGGCGCAGTCGGGGTAGTTTGCGTGCAAGTGCAGCCGCAGCTGCTCGCCGCATTAACTGCAGTACGACCAAAGATGGGATCTACGACGCTCATAATAGCTCCTCCTCTCTCTTAGAATCTATACAAACAGGCAAAATGCCTATTGTACCGCAGTTACTCAATCACTGCATCTTTTAAGCAGTTGAGCGCTTCTGGATTTTCTTCCATCAGTTCATGGTAGAGAGCCAGATTATTTAGTGCAACTGACCTTGAAGCGCGGCATGCCTCGTTTTTCAGCCCCATATCCAACCCGTTTTCATTGCAAACGCCTGCATAGCATACCCTGCACAGATTGTAAGCCCAACACTTATCGCAGATGTCTTTTGACTGCGCCGCAAATTCCTCAACATACTTTTTCACGATCAGTTCTCGATCAACACCTTCGTCCACATTACCAATCGAAGGGCTGGAGCCGATCCGTTCGCAGGCTTTATATTCTCCGGTTGCCGTGACATACAGTCTTTTCTTTCCTGGCACGCAGCATCCATTTAATCCCCGGCGCAGTTTAGGTTCATCAACGATAATGCGATTGTTGATTTTAACCAAGTCGTCAAAGATCGAATGGTAATATATGTTTCTGGCTTTGTAGGCGTCAAGCCCGTCGGTTTCTGCCTTGCGCTGTTGCCATATCATAAGGGGGTTGCACATACCATGAAGAGCATACTTGGGATTGCCGGTGATTTTGTCGTAATACTCATCCAAGCCAGGACAAGTTCCATACGATGGATAAGTAATATTTACATGGCAGGTTGCCGGAAGCCAGTCCAGCGATTCGAAGTATGCATTTACCTGCTCCAACTTTTCAAATCCAAATGGAGGTGTCAACACAGCGTTTATATTAACCGGCATGTGGGAACCTGCGTAGGCATCCGCCAAAATTCGAAGACCGCCAATGCTGTCTTCAAACGTGGGGGCATCATTTGCGTACACACGATATGCGTCGTGGACAGTGCGTGGGCCGTCGATACTGGCCATAATATATAAGTTCGGAACTTGAGCCAGATAGGTGGCGATTTCGCGTGTCATGAGCGACATATTGGAAGTAAAGCTATAAACAATCTCTTTGTTCCCTCTCTTGGCCTGAGACCTCTCAATCACAGCTTTCATCAGCTTAAAGTTGAGCAACGGCTCGCCGCCGTAGAAAGTAATTGCCAGTTTAGCGCCGCT
>CAJJVE010000299.1:0-2057 GCA_905196265.1 uncultured Collinsella sp.
GCTCGGGAACGACTCTCCATGAAACTCGACAGCAAAACAGCAGGCAAGACAGGACGGCTATTGTTTCTGTAAAAAACGCGTTCTGCGGGCGACGGGCCTCTCTTTCGTCAGTCCGCGTCGCCCTCCGCGTCAAAGGAAAACCCGCCGTATCCCAAATTACATATGAGAGGAGCAGCGACCCAGCAAAGCACGAGACGCACGAAACGCCATGCAACAGCCAGATCGGCGCAAACACGAATGGGATAGAATCTCCGCGAGCATAGAAAACTAGGTCGGACCATTCGGGAACCGTTGCAATAACACCGAGGAAAACACCAATAGCACCGAGATGCCTCGGCCGTCTCATTTCTCTCCCTTTGCATAGCGCAGCACCATGAACAAACGCCGCAAGGCATGCGCCAAGGATAACGAGCCAGGTCATCGCACCTGATGCCAGGCCGATTGAAGATGAAAACCAGTGATAAGGAGTGACCGCCATTACGACAAGCGCAATGGCGCAGGCGGATGTATCAGAACGGCGGGAAAAGAGCATATGGCCTCCATAGCGTGTCATTATATCGCTCGGACTGCTCGTTTATCTCCGCGCCCACACCAGCCAGCATCAACGATTCAGGCGAACTCCAATCCGAGCCAGATCACGGTCCAGCTTTTGTCCGCAGTCCCCGCATCAAAGCGGGATGCGCTTTCCTTTTGAGCGCTGATCTGGAAATTGCATCCCATTCTGGGCCAATATTCTGGGACACAGTTTCCGCAGCCTACCCCATCCGGAAAACGCATCCCACAATTTGACCGAAAACTGGGGCGCGCTTTCCGTATGCGTTGAGACGAGGGCCAAGTCAGATAGGCCACCTCGCCCCGCTACCTTCACCATGCACCCGAGCGTGCTACACTAGCAGCATCTATGCCACCGCGAACGGCTCGGCTCCGCGCCCGCCGCTCGCAAACGAACTTTAAACGCACGAGGGTTGGCCATGCCGCTTTTCTCGCAACATACCGCCCGGTTCTCGCCGGACGTTCCCTTGGAGGGCACCAGCTCTCGCGAGCTGCTCAAGCGGTTCCAGCCGCTCGAGACGCTTGCGACCGGCGGTTTTGGCTCCATCGAGATTTGCCGCGACACGCACCTGCGCCGTCGCGTCGCCATTAAGCGCATCCCCCTTATCAACGGCGCCGGCATGCCCGCCAGCGACATCATGGATGTCCTGCGCGAGGCACACACCGCCGCCATGCTTCAACATCCCAATATCGTACAGGTTATCGACTTTACGCACGATACCGCCTATGCCTACCTAGTCATGGAATATGTCGACGGCATGTCCCTAGCCGAGTTTTTGCATCGCGCGGACGGCCATTCGCTCACCTTTGACGAGGCCGCGGCAATTGCCGACGCGCTGGGCCAGGCGCTCACCTTCGCCCATAGCAACGGCGTGCTCCACCTGGATATTAAGCCCGCCAACGTGCTCATCGACCACTCGGGCAATGTAAAGCTCACCGACTTTGGCATGGCGCGGCTGTCGTCTGCCGGCGGCTTTGGCGGCTCGCGCGGCGGCACCATCGGCTACATGCCGCCCGAGCAGCTCGATATCGAGACCGGTACAGTCGACGAGCGCGCCGATGTCTTTGCCCTCGCCTGTGTGATCTACGAGGGCCTGTGCGGCAGCGCTCCCTTTATGGCCGCCACGCCCGGCGACTCGCTCGGCCGCATCATCGGTGGTGCCACCTACCCCAGCGAGCTCATCCCGCACTTTCCCCCGGGAGCCGAGGCCGCACTCATGAGCGCCCTCTCCCCCATGCCGCAAGACCGCCCCAACAGCATCGAGGCATTTTGCGACCAGCTGCTCGCCGGCTTGGGCAGCGTGCGCGAGGGGCGTCGCAGCCTGGAGCAGATGGTGGGCGAGCTGTCGGATGACGAGCGCGCGGCGGACGATATCGAATCGCTGCCCCATGAGGACGACACCATCGAGGTCGACCCCGCACTCGGCTGGGCCGGCACGCGCTGGAGCCACGCGCGCGATTACACCATGCGCGCCATCTCGGCGCTAGCGTGTGGTGCCTTTAGC
>CAJJVE010000300.1:0-2055 GCA_905196265.1 uncultured Collinsella sp.
TTGCCCTCGTCGGGCGTCTCCACGCCAGCGATGCAGCGCAGCGTACAGCTCTTGCCGCAACCCGAGGCGCCCAGCAGCGCCACGCGCTCCTCGCCGGCCTCAAGCTGCATGTCGAGCATAAACCCGGGATAACGTTTCTTGATATCCAGAACGAGCGACATGGCCTATCGACCTCCCTGCAAAGCGGCATCATCGCGCATGAGCTCGGCCAGCGCCTCGCGATCGATACGCAAGGCATCGCCGCCCGACGGGTCGAGCGAATCGCCCTGTCCGGCGAGATCTTTGGCCTGTTTGCACTCCGCACGGGAAAGGCCCCGCTTGCGATACTTTTGCGAATGAGCGGTGTACATGTTGATAAACAGGATGACCAAGAAGCTAAAGGCGATTACGACGACGACCCAAAAGAGGGCCACGGACGTGTTGCCGCCCATCCACTCAAAGTAGATGGCGATGGGAATGGTCTGCGTAATACCAGCGTAGTTGCCCGCAAAGAACAGGGTGCAGCCAAACTCGCCCATCGCGCGGGCAAAGGCAAGCACCGTGCCGGCGGCAATCGAGGGCCAGCCGAGCGGCATCATAAGCTTGGTAAAGATTCGACGCTCGGACCAGCCCAGGGTTCGCGCGGCATCGAGCATCTGCGTGTCGAGGCTCTCAAAGGCGCCGAGCGCCGTACGATAGACGAGCGGGAACGACACCACCACGGCAGAGATCACCGCCGCGGGCCACGTAAAGACAATCGAGATGCCGTGCGCGATGAGCCACTGGCCCACCCCGGTCGAGCGGCCAAACAGCATGAGGAGCAGAAAACCGCAGACCGTGGGCGGCAGCACCATAGGAATCGTAAAGACCGAATCGAGCAGGCCCTTGATGCGACTCGAAGTACCCATAGTCTTCCACGCGGCGAACAGGCCCAGCGCAAAGGAGATCAGCAGGGCAAGGCCGCTCGTTTTAATGGACACCCAAAACGGGCGATAGTCGATGTCGCCCAAAAAGGAGGCCAGAGAGGTCAAGGGCCCCTGCTCATCCCGCAACACGACAGACGATGCTTCTACCATTTGAGCGCTATCAAGCCAACGCGCGCCGCCCTTGGCATCACCCGAGGCTGACGCAATCACCACATAGCGGTCCCCATCCGCACCTCGTTCGTCAAAGCCATAGGTATACCCGCCGGCATCAAACGTCGTTTCCGCCGTGACATACCAAGGAAGATCCACGTCCCCCAGCTGCGCACCTCCCATACAGTTTGCGCTGTCGAGCTTGCAGACGAGGGCCTTGAGACCCGATACGCACTCGTTGTCCTGCAGATCCAATCCATACTTCTCGACCGCCTTGGGCGATATCCACACCACAACGCGATCGGCAGCAGGCGCCACTACAAGGTCCACGTCCTCGTCAACGGGAAACCGGTAGCCCTCAGGCTGGCCTTCCATGGCACGAGCGGTCCCCTTGGCCAACCGCTCAAAACCCTCGATCCCATAGGAAAGCCCACGAGCGGTCGCAGCAACCTGGGCCCCGTCCTTAGCGTCCCCAGCAAACGCAAATCCCGGCACCCAGCAAAGCGCAAAGGTCAAAGCACAGGCGACAAGCATGCGGAATCTATTAAGCACGAAAAGCTCCAAGAGAATACAAGGACGGAGTGAAACACAAAACGATGGAATTATCGCGCCAAGCCGCACTACTCGGAAAGCTCAAAGCCGTACTTAGCCCAAATCTTCTGAGCTTTCTTGTTGGACAGGCAAAAGTCGATAAACGCCTTGGCCTCGTCGGCGTGCTCGGAGCTCTCGGCAACGGCACCCGGATACACGATAGGCTTATGCGAGTCCTCGGGGCACACGAAAGCCTCCTCGATGCCCTCGTAGCGGAAGATATCGGAGCTGTAGACAAAACCGGCCACGCAGTCGCCTGTGGACACATAGGCGGCGGCGGTACCAACTTTGTCGGCCAGGGCGACCTTGTCGGCGATCTCGGGAGCATACTCGCCGTCGTCGCCCTCGGTGCCGGTATAGAGGCCCACGGAGGCCAGAGCCTGGTTGGCGTACTTGCCGGCGGGGACGG
>CAJJVE010000301.1:0-2052 GCA_905196265.1 uncultured Collinsella sp.
TGGGCGTACACATTTCCTACACAGTTTGGGATTCTCAGCTGTATTTGCCAGTAATAAAGAGGGGACCTCGCTTCCGAGATCCCCTCTTTTGCCTATCTATAGCAATAGACTCTTAAATACCTTATGCCAGCAGCTTGCGACCGGACTCCTCGATCGCGTCAAGTGCTGCATCTGCCTCGGCGGCATCCGCGCCCTTAGCGAAGATGTACAGCTTGATCTTGGGCTCGGTGCCGGAAGGACGAACGATACCCTTATTGCCACCCTCAAGATCGAACTCAATAACATTAGCCTTCGGCAGGCCGTTCACGCAGGTGTTGTAATCGACGACGGCCTCAATCTTGGAACCGGCGAGCTCCGCGGGCGGGTTCTCGCGCAGACCGGCCATGATGCCGGCCATCTTTGCCGCACCCTCAGCACCCGGATAGCTCAGCGAAATCGTCTTATTGTGATAGTAGCCATGCTTCTCGTACAGCTCGTGCATCGCGTCGGCAAGGTTCTTGCCCTGGAGCTTGTAATACTGCGCCATCTGGCAAATCAGAAGTGAAGTGCTCACGGCGTCCTTGTCGCGCACGTGGTCGCCGGCCAGATAGCCGTAGCTCTCCTCAAAACCGAAGATAAAGCGATCGACTTCACCAGCATCGGAAAGCGAGGTAATGATGTCACCGATATACTTGAAGCCCGTCAGGCAGCGGCGGAGCTCAAAACCGTACTCGTCGGCCAGAGCGTCAACCATGGCGGAAGAAACGATAGTAGTGACAGCAACCTTCTTAGTGAGGTCCTCACCGCGAGCAGCGCGGGTCTTGCAGATATAGTCGAGCAGCAGAACGCCCATCTCATTGCCGGTCAGCAGCAGATAGTCATCGCCATTCTTAACGGCAACGCCAACGCGATCGGCGTCAGGATCGGTTGCAAGCAGCAGATCAGGGTGAACCTGCTCGCACAGGTCAATGCCCTTCTGCATGGCCTGACGAATCTCGGGGTTAGGATACGGGCAGGTCGGGAAATCGCCGTTAGGCTCCTTCTGCTCGGGAACAACCGTGACATCGGTGATGCCAGCGCGCTCGAGCACCGTCGTGACGGGAATGAGGCCGGTGCCGTTGAGCGGAGTGTAGACGAGCTTAAGCGGAGCGCCAGCGATCTCCTCGGCAGAAAGGTTGGTCACGCCGCGGGCGAGAACGGCGTCATAATAACGCTCGAGGCACGAGTCATCGATCCATTTGACCAGACCCTGTTCAAGAGCCTCATCGAAGTCCATGGACTTCACGCCGGTAAACGTATCGGTCTCGGCGATAGCCTTAGAAATTGCATCGGCAGCCTCGCTGGTGATCTGGCAGCCGTCGGGGCCATAGGCCTTATAGCCGTTATAAGGCGCTGGATTATGACTAGCGGTCATGCAAATGCCACCGGAGCACTTAAGGTCACGGACGGCCCAGGAAAGCGTCGGCACGGGAGAAATCTTAGGATACACGAGAGCAGTCACGCCGTTTGCGGCAAGAATGGCAGCCGTCGTCTTAACGAACAGTTCACCCTTATTGCGGCTATCGCGAGCGATGGCAACCGTCGGATGCTCGAAGGTCGCATTAAGATAGTCAGCAAAACCCTGCGTCGCGCGACCAACCGTATAGATATTCATACGGTTAGTGCCTGCACCGATAGTGCCACGTAGACCGGCGGTACCGAAGGCGAGATCTTGGAAGAAAGCGTCGGTGATGGCGTCTTCGTCACCCTGCTCCTTCATCGTGTTGAGCTCAGCGAGGAGCTCCTCGTCCTTGACATTGGCAATCCAAGTATCAAGCAGCTCATGAACATCTGCCATGTGAGTCCTTCCGTCACAATCAATAAAACAACCCGTGTAAAACAGGACAAGCGCATCAGCGCGCTAAAGCAAATATTAGTCCATTGAGAACAGAGAACCGGCCACAGAACGGTGAACGTTTATATTCACCGGTGGATGATTGGATTGATTTAATTGCTTAGTGAATGCCGCCTTTAACGCAAAAAAGGGGGAGGCCGCGAGGCCTCCCCCTTCTTCAGTCTGGATGACGGCTCGGT
>CAJJVE010000302.1:0-2046 GCA_905196265.1 uncultured Collinsella sp.
CGTGCGAGGTCAGTGCGTCGCCACCCTCAATGTTCTTAACGCACAGGTTGGCAAAGTCGCGCAGCGTGAGGTAGCGACCGCGCTCGCGAGCGGCGCGCTCGTCGGACAGGCGCACGTACTGGCCGTCGAAGACCACATCGGCGGCGTCCACGTCCCACATCTGGGCGGCCTTGGCGCAAATCTTCCCGCGCAGCTCGGTCGCGGCGTTCTTGGCTGCCAGGCCCGTCACGTACGTGCCCGAGCTCGCGTACGAGCCGGCGTCGAACGGCGACACGTCGGTGTCCACACCGCGCACCACGATCTGTGAGCTCTCCACGCCCAGCTCCTCGGCGACAATCTGCGCCAGAATCGTATCGACGCCCATGCCGTTATCGGTGGCGCCGGTGCCGATAGTAATGAAGCCGTCCTCTTCCAGACGCATGTCGATGCCGGCGATATCCACGTTGGAGATGCCCGAGCCCTGCATGGTGAGCGCGCAGCCCAAGGCGCGCACGCGGTCGCCCAGGTCCACGGCCAGCGGCTTGTCGCGCCAGCCGATCATGTCCATCGCGCGCAGCAGGCAGCGGTCGAGTGCGCAGGCGTTGAGCTTCTCGTTGTAATACTGCGGCATGATCTCGCCCTCGCGCACGATGTTCTTAAGGCGCAGGTCGGCGGGGTCCATGTGCAGCATGTCGGCGAGCTCGTTGACGGCACTCTCCACGGCAAACTGGCCCTGGGTGGCACCGTAGCCGCGATACGCGCCGCCGCGGTTGGTGTTGGTGTAAACGGCGTCCCACCTAAAGCGGCTCGCCTTCACGTGGTTGTAGATGGGCAGGCTCTTGTGACCCGACAGGCCGATCGTCGTGGTGGCGTGCTCGCCGTACGCACCGGCGTTGGACAACGTATGCAGGTCGATGGCCGTGATGGTGCCGTCGTTCATGGCGCCAAGCTTGACGGTCATCTGCATCTGGTGACGCGAGTTGCCCGCGGTGATGGTCTCCTCGCGGGTGTAGCAGCAATAGCTCGGACGGCCGGTCTGCTGGGTCACGAACGCCACGAAGATCTCGCAGCAGCCCGTCTGCTTGGAGCCAAAGCCGCCGCCGATGCGCGGCTTAAGGACCTGCACCTGCGACTGCGGAATGTCGAGCGACTGCGCGACCATGCGGCGCACGTGGAAGGGTACCTGCGTAGAGGTGGTCACCGAGATGCGGCCGAAGGCGTCGGTCGTCGCGAAGGCACGGAAGGTCTCCATGGGCGCGGTCTGCGTGGCCTGGCTGGTGTAGGTGCGCTCAAAGACGATGTCGCTCTGAGCGAAGGCCTCATCAAGATCGCCAAAGTCGCTGGTACCGCTGCATACCAAGTTGCGCGGGACGTCGCCGCCCTGCGGGAACATAAAGGTCACATCGCCCTCGGGGTGGACCACGATGTCATTATCGAGCGCCTTGGTAAAGTCGAGCAGCGGCTCGAGCACCTCGTAGTCGACCTTGATGAGCTTGAGCGCCTTGTCGGCGGCCTCCTCAGTCTCGGCGGCGACGATCGCAACCTCCTCGTTTTGGTAACGGACGAGGTTCTCGAGGATCAGGCGGTCGTAGGGACTCGGCTGCGGATAGCTCTGGCCGGCGATGGTAAAGCGGCGCTTGGGCACGTCCTCGTAGGTGTAGACGCCCACCACGCCGGGCACCTTCAGGGCGCGCGACGTATCGATGGAGCGGATCTTGGCGCGGGCATACGGGCTGCGTTTGAGCTTGACGATCAGGGCGCCGGCGGGCACCATGTCGCCCGTGTAGACGGGACGACCCTCGAGCAGGGCCTTCGAGTCCTTCTTGGGCTGCTTGTGGGTAATCTGCTTGTACGCGACGCCGTCGGAGCTCGTGTCGTTGACGGGCAGCTCGGGCATCTCGAAGCCCACCTGCACGCCGGACTCGTTGAGAAAGCGCACGATGGCGCGCAGCTGGCTCTCGTAGCCGCTGCAACGGCACAGGTTGCCGGCGAGCTGGCGCGATAGCTCCTCACGCGTGGCGACAAGGCTCGGGTCCTCCTTGGCAGCACGGGCGAGCGCCAGCACGT
>CAJJVE010000303.1:0-2025 GCA_905196265.1 uncultured Collinsella sp.
GATTATGAAAGGCAGAAATCAGCACGTTACGAAGCGTTCGGATGGCAATTGGCAGGTTAAGGGTGAAGGGGCAAGTCGCGCCTCCTTCGTTACGACGACGCAGAGCGAGGCAATAAAGCTCGGTCGACGCATTTGCTCCAGTCAAGAGTCGGAGTTGATCATCCATCGTCGCGACGGCAGAATCCGCGCAAAGGATTCCCATGGACACGACCCCTTCCCGCCGAGGGGTTAAGGAATCGGTTCCATAGCGACAGTGGGTCCGCAATGGCGTGCCCACTGTCGCTAAATCGACTTCAATATTGTGGCGAAATACGGGCTTGGGGCTAATTCTTCGGGACGGATGTTCAGTCTCTTAGCTGAAGAAGGGGTTATTGACCAGTTTTCTGTAAACAGTTCCGTTTATACTAATGTGCACCAGATGGAAGGAGAGGAGGTCATGCACGATGAATTCAATGGTGAAAACGTTTCCGACATGGCCGGGTCTGGATATGAGCAAGAAGGTTTCCGAGGCGAGGGCTCGCTCGACGAGGAGCTCGAACAAGATGGTCACCGTGATGGCGGCCAGAATCATCTCGGAGAAGTCTTTAAAGGTAAAGACCTCGAAGTAGAGGGGGAGTTTGCGACTGCAACTCCAGAGAAACAGGCAGAGATCATTGCATCAAGTCTTTGGAGCGGCATTCTCCCTCCACCGGATGAATTCTCAAAGTATCCTGTTGAGGTTCAGCGTGAAATTGTGCGATGGGCATCTGTGTCTGTTGAGAGTCAATCTAGGTTAATTGAAACTGCCACTGCGTTGGATAGGGCAGAGTCGGCTCGACTTGACGCCATGAATAAGGTCGATGCCGAGCAGATTCCTCGGGCGCAATATGGAACGATACTTCTTAATCTTGCGCTGATAGTCGGTGCCATCATTTTGGGCTGTTTGAATAGAACAACCGTTGCCTGTTCTCTTGTAGGCGGACTTGCAGCGATCAATGTTCTCAATCTATTCGTGTCCAATCGTTCTTCTAAAAAATGATGCTGCGGTATGATGTCCTAAATGAAAAATGAAAGCCTGCTATAGGCCATCGTTTTGCAAGGGGGTTCCTTTCTAACGGAGGGCATCCCCTAGTTTTATTTTGAGGGAATTTGGGATGAACGACCGCGTTGTCAATCGTCTCTTTGTTGGGTTGCTTGACGTTACGGTAAAATGTTCTCAGTGATGCTGTCGTCGCGGACTCTACGTGAGGCGATGACAAAGAAGGGTCGTTGTTCGGTTTTCCGGCAACGGCCCTTTGATGTTTCCGCGACAACATCCAGTTGTCGCGGATGACCTATTTATGTTTGACCTCACGATGGAGGCCGCGTTTTCCGGAAGTGCGGGGAAAAATCGGAAGCCTCCGAGTACAACTCGATTTTTGTCAACAAAACCGCAGGTCGCAAGTATCCAAAACCGGGGTCTGGTCTGCCGATCTCGGTTTTACCCCGCACTTCTGGAATCGCCGCACGGAAGTATGCGGCAAATTCTGGAACCCATGAGCACGCCGCCCTTTTCGCGCAGAGAAACCGCAGGTAAAGGCGTTGCGGCATCCCGGTGTGCTCGGCAAGTTTTGAATTTGCCGCATACTTCCGGTTTTTGCCTCTGTGGCAGGCCGCGTCCACTTATATCCTCGACTAGTTAATGGACGGAACAGCCAATTACGTCTCCATACTAAAACGCCGGCAGGGGCGAAATTGCTCCTGCCGGCGTTGGCTTGCCTGCTTGTGCCGTTTCGGCTCGCGCAGAGGCCCGTTTTGGACTCTTACGCCTCCGTGGGCTCCACGCCCAGCTCGTTGCGGACGAGTTCGAATGCAGCGTCGATAGCCTTGTCCATGTCGTAGTACTTGTAGCCGCCCAGGCGACCGGCGAAGATCACGTCGCCCTCCTGCGCCGCCAGCTCCTCGTACTGCTTGTAGAGGGCCTCGTTCTTGGCGTCGTTGATGGGGTAGTAGGGCTCATCGCCGGGCTTCCAGTCGGCCGGGTACTCGCGCGTGATGACGGTCTTG
>CAJJVE010000304.1:0-2008 GCA_905196265.1 uncultured Collinsella sp.
CCGCACTCAATTCCGCCGCAGATGCCTATCTTCGAGCATTACTCGAGCAAAACGCAGCGCAGACGGCATCGGCGGTGGCACAGTCGGGCAAGAGTGAGGACATGCTCGTCGACAGCATCAACGAAGCGCTCTTTGACCTGGTGGGCGACACCGTTATTGAATTTGGCTCAGAAGGACCGCAAATTATCGAGGACTACGAAGCAGACGTGAGAGGATACCTAGACCATGAGTGATACCGCACCCGCAGCATCCCGCGTGCCCAAGCGCGTCGCCGCCGTCATTCTCAACTCGCTCAAGGGCGGTGTTGTCCCGCGCATCGGCCTTCCCTACATCACCGTGGGACGAGAGGTCGAGATCCGTGCTCTGCTCACCGACCTGAGCCTCATCGCCGATGGCGGCGCAAGCTTCCGTTTCCTAGTCGGTCGCTACGGCGCCGGCAAGAGCTTTTTGCTCCAGACCATCCGAACGCATGCCATGGGCGAGGGCTTTGTGGTCGCCGATGCCGACCTTTCCCCTGAGCGCCGCCTACAGGGCGGCCAGGGCCAGGGCCTCGCCACCTATCGCGAGCTCATCCGCAACATATCGACCAAGACGCGCCCCGAGGGCGGCGCGCTCAACCTTATCCTGGATCGCTGGGTTGCCTCGTGTGCCGACGTCGACGAGTCGGTCGTCAACGCCCAACTGGCCCCGCTCGAGGAGATGGTCCACGGCTTCGACTTCACCCGCATGCTCCGCCGCTACCGCGCAGCCGTATCCGAAGGTGACGAAGAAGCTATGAGCCGCGTGACCAAATGGATCCGCGGCGAATACCGCACCAAGAGCGAGGCGCGCGCCGAGTTGGGCTCCTCGACCATCATCAGCGACGACGACTGGTACGACTACGTTAAGCTCATTGCACGCTTTTTGGTCTGCAGCGGATACAAGGGCATGCTGGTGCTCATCGACGAACTTGTGAATCTGTATAAGATTCCCAACGCGATCACGCGCCAATATAACTACGAGAAGATCCTGACCATGTACAACGACACGCTCCAGGGCAAAGCGCAGTACCTGGGCGTGATCATGGGCGGCACGCCGACCTCTATCGAGGACCGCCGCCGCGGCGTCTTTTCCTACGAGGCCCTTCGGAGCCGTCTCGCCCAGGGCCGTTTTGCGCGCGATGATCTCAAAGACATGCTCGCGCCCATCATCCGCCTGCAGCCGCTCACCTACGAGGAGCTGCTGGTGCTCATCGAAAAGCTCATGCAGATCCATGCCGGCTACTTTGGCTGGACGCCCACGCTTACCGAGAACGACTTGGTGGACTTCCTCAAGATTGAGTTTGGCCGCGTGGGAGCCGACACGCATCTGACGCCCCGCGAGGTCATCCGCGACTTTATCGAGCTGCTCGATATCCTGTGTCAAAACCCCGATGCTAACGTGGCCGAGTTGCTACAAAGCGTCGGTGGCGACGCGCTGGCGCCGGCAGCTGCAACAGACGACACCGGCACCGCAGACGACGACCGCAACTTCGCCGAGTTCACCATCTAACCTGCCAAAAAGGGACAGGTTTATTTTGGAGGATTTTATCTGGGCAAACGCCGATGTTGCAAGATATCGAGCCGTCGCCCGTTGCGTTGATCGGCCCGTTGATGAGAGGAGGTCCCATGAACGCTTTTGACCGATATGCCCCGTTTATCCAGGATTTCATTTACTCCCACGATTGGGAGAGTCTGCGCTCCATCCAGGTTGCGGCGGCAGATGCCATCTTCAACACGCAAGACAATGTGCTCCTGACGGCATCCACGGCATCTGGCAAAACCGAGGCAGCCTTCTTTCCCATCCTGACCGAGTTTTGGGAGAACCCACCCGCGAGCGTGGGCGCCCTTTACATTGGCCCCCTCAAGGCGCTCATCAACGACCAGTTCGTTCGCCTCAACGATCTGTGCGAAGAGGCCGACATCCCCGTCTGGCACTGGCACGGCGATGTCTCGCAGTCGCACAAGGCAAAGCTCATCAAAAAGCCGAG
>CAJJVE010000305.1:0-2007 GCA_905196265.1 uncultured Collinsella sp.
CGAACGCCGGGGTGAAGCTCTCGTTCACTGCGCCGCCTTCTTGCCAGAACATCGTCGTAAAGCCCAAGTCGTCGGCATGATCAAGCACCTGCTCGTACTCCTCACGCGTCACGGCGCGTGCCAACTCGCCGCCTTGCTCACGCATGAGCGCATTGGGGGTGTACTGGTTCATGACCGAAATCGGCACATCGCCCACCGTCTGCCACACCAGGTCCAGCACGCGGCACGAATCGTCCGCATGACCCGGCAGCACCAGATGACGCACGATGATGCCGCGCTTCATGAGCCCGTCCTCGTCCACCAGCTCTCCCCCGCGGCGCTCAATCTCGCGCGCCATCTGTGCCAGGCCCGACACGGCCACGCGCGGGTAATCCTTAATATGAGAAAGTGACTGAGCAAGCCCCGCATCGGCATATTTAAAGTCGGTAAGCCACACGTCGACCAGATCGCCGAGCGCCGCAACGGCACTCGCCCGCTCATAGCCGCTCGTGTTGTAGACGATCGGAATGTCCAACCCGCGCTCCCGCGCTGCGGCAATCGCAGCCGGCAGCAGATGCGCGTAGTGCGTCGCCGTCACCAGGTTGATGTTGTTGGCGCCCTGGTCCTGCAGCTCTAACATAATCTCGACCAGACGCTCGGGCGAAATCTCAAGCCCAAAATTGCCCGTCGAGATCTCGTGATTTTGGCAGTAGACGCATTTGAGCGAACAGCCGCTAAAGAAAATCGTGCCCGAGCCGGCCTCGCCCGAAATGGGCGGCTCCTCCCACATATGGAGTGCCGCGCGGGCGACCTTAAGCGTGTCGTCGGCGCCGCACACGCCACGCGCGCCCTCGTCGCGTGCCGCGCCGCAACGGCGTGGACACAAATGGCAGGCGGGCGAAAAAAGTTCGGTCAACGACGTCGGCATAAAAACATGCTCCAAAACAACGATTCAGCAGCTCAAACGTAAAGGCCCGGACCGCACAGACGGCCCCAAGCCCAAGGCGCCGTAATCGTCCGACACGATTTTTGTAATGTCAAGACTGGAATCAACAAAGTGCCGCTTTATGATGTAGGTATTCCGCCCCCCGCGGAGCAACTGGGTGAACCGTCGCGTTTATTTAGGGAGCCCACACAGTCGTACTTAGTACAGGTATCCTTCGTTGTTAAGGACGCTGGAACAGTCGATGAGGGCACCCACCTGTTTTAGGTGGGTTCATTTTCGTAACGTGGGGGGTGGTTTTCTTTTGCCGATTTTGCCAGAAATTGCCATCGCAGATCCCGTATGACACCCAACGGCACTCGGCAGAACCCCCGCTAACATCCCAATATCTGGTAAGCGCGTGATAATCGCACGGCGAAGACCCCCGCACCCCCTCGGTCGAGTATCATGGGTCAGCTATGCCCTTTTGCGCGTAGCGCCCTTTGACCCTTTCCTTCGACGCTTGGCGGTTTTTTGATTCATGGCTTCATCCACGAGCTTCATACCGTACCTATGCGTGGCGGCCGCGGCTTTTATCACGACCCTCCTCACGGTGCCCCTGGTCAAGCGCCTGGCAATCAAGCTCGACGCCGTCGACTATCCCTCCAAGCGCCGTATCAACACTAAGCCCATCCCGCGCATGGGCGGCACTGCGGTCTTTTTGGGCCTCGTCGTCGCCTGTATTGTGCAGATCCTGGGCACCTGGTACCTGGGCTGGCCGCCCGTTTTGGTGCCGCACCCGCGCCTGCACATCAGCTACCCCGTGCTGGCACTCTCCTTTACCGTGATCTTTGCGACCGGCGCGATCGATGATGTCTTCCAACTCAAACCCAAGCAAAAGCTGGCCGGCCAGGTACTCGCCGCGCTCATCGCCTGCATCGGCGGCTTAAAAATCGGCGCCATCGTCAACCCGTTTGCTCCTGGCGAGATCATGCTCGGCTGGCTCGCCTACCCCATCACCATTGTCTACCTGGTGGCGTTCACCAACATCATCAACCTTATCGACGGGCTCGACGGCCTGGCCACGGGCATTTGCGGCATCGCAT